>NZ_JQLU01000005.1:1215044-1518806 GCF_000744375.1 Carnobacterium gallinarum DSM 4847
CAAGATTTTTCCAAGGTTGTATGAACTTTTTTGACTGAGCCTTCTAATAAAAGAGAATGCCATTCATTAGGCTCTTTTTCATAAAATAAATGCCAACCATCAGGTGTTGTAAGCTGTGGTAGCAAGCTTACAACTGTTTCTTCAAACCCCATCTCCTGAATAGTTGTTGCTAACTCTTGAACGCTTAAACTTCGATCTTCGGCCAACAAATGTCCAACAATTTGATAATAAAGTCCATAAACCTCACTAAATAATTCTTTATTCATCGCTAGTATCCACTTCCTTTGGTAAATAAATACGATAGAGAGCATCTAAATCCTCTAAAAATTGTTTTTTCCACTGTTGATTGCTCGTCTCAATATCGACAATTCGCCCGATTAAGGTTCTTAAAAAAGGATTAATGCTGTGTAAATCGTGAAGCGTAACATGATAAAGAAATAAATTATGATCAATACGTTTCAAAGTTCCCATTCGACCTTCACTTTCAATACGTTCAATTAAATAAAATTCAGTTGCTTCATTAATGGATAAGGTTACTCGTAATTGTTGAGGAGGATTATTAGCAAATCCAGCATTCCAAGTGTATGCCTGGAATGCGAGATATTGCTGTTTTATTTCTGCAAATAAAGGATCAACTTGGTTGCCAGTGACGGTTTCAATTTGATCTAAGCGATAGGTTTTTAAAAATTTTCTTTGTGGGCTTCTTCCGACTACATATTGTCGCCCTGTTTCAACACTTACCATGATTCTAACAGGTGTAAATGGAACTTCATGTCCTTTAGGAAAAGTTAGCAATACTCGTGTTTTAGACTGAATGGCATCTAGTAAGTTTAACAAAATTTGTTCTTCTAAAGTATGAACAACGAAATAATGTTTATAGCTAAAAAAATGTGAAATTTGTTCAGTTGTTTTTTGTTGTGCTAAAAAATGACCAAGAATCCCAATTGGAGCAGAGTCTTTATAGAAATCTAAAGCTAGTTGTAACTCGGATTTGATTGTGATGGGTGGAACCAAGCAAAATACGAGTTCTTTCTCGAGTTTAGCTTCAGTTAAAATTCCAAGTTGTACATATTCTTTTAGCTTTTTTCGTAAGGTCAAAGGTTCAATTAAGTAATCATCTTCAAAATGGATTAAGTAGTTTTGGTCGATTCGGTCAAGAATCTGATTTAAAGAAAAGGGATTATCTATTTGAAGAATATCTAGTAAAATAAAATGTAAAAAGATATCATTACGGGTAAAAGTCTTAGCTTTCCAGACTGCAAATAAAGGATTTTCAGTTAATTTTTTAGTATCTATTGTTAAACGCATTACTTTTTTTTTACCAATATAATCCCAAGTAACATACTCGGCAAGGTAACTTTCAATTCGTCGTCGCTCATTGTCATAACTTCGTGAGCTTTTATGAGTAAAATCTTCTCGTTGCTTAAAGCCATAAATATAAAAATCTCGCACATATTGTCGAATTACAGAAAAATTTTTGATTAGTTCATTAAAAGTTTTTGCCATTGTTATAAACCTCCATGAGTAACGAGTGTTCTCTATTTAGTTTAACGTAAAGAGTACATAATTGAAACTAGGTTTTTCGAGAATCTTTAACAATTTAAATTAGTTTAGAAAGAATCGGACTTTTTTACGTATAGTTTAAGTGAGAATTAAAAAAGGAGTGAGTGCGCACCTTTTTAGAGAGGAGCTTTTCGTTCAATTCTTGTAGGATAAAGATATCAAGAAGAATGAAGGGAAGCAAGATTATGTATACGTATTATAAAAAAACAGAAAAAATGAAACCAATTAAAATTTGGTTATCTGATGAATCGAAAATTGAACAAGGGTGTTTGGATCAAGCGAAGGCAGTTGCTCAATTACCTTTTGTACATAAGTGGTTAGCGTTAATGCCAGATACCCATCTTGGGGCGGGGATGCCAATTGGTGGAGTTTTAGCGACCAAAGGGGTGATTGTTCCATTTGCAGTTGGGATGGATATTGGTTGTGGTATGTGTTATATCCAAACTAATATTAGCTTGGAGTCAATTAAATCCGTTCAAGTTGAGAAAAACAGTTTATTGGAATTAATGATTCAAACGTTGTTGAAAGAGATTCCAGTTGGGAAACAATGTTATCAAGTCAAGCAAGAATCGGTTGTTATTGATGAAGCTTTCCGTCAATATAAGCAATACAAAAGCTTTCCAGATGCTGAAAAAATATTGGAAGGTGCTTATTATCAAACAGGAACATTAGGCGGAGGCAATCATTTTATTGAGCTTCAAGTTGATGAACAGGGAATGATAGGCATCATGTTGCATTCCGGAAGTCGTCATTTAGGAGCGGTTGTTTGTCAGCATTTTCAAAAGCTGGCGTTGGAACTAAATCAAAAATGGTATAGTTCCTTACCTGAAAATAGTCGATTGGCATTCTTGCCAACAAGTTCTTGGGAAGGACAAGAGTATCTGAAATGGATGAATTTGGCTTTAGATTACGCTTTTGAAAATCGTGAAGCGATGCTAGCTAAAACGATGAATATTTTTGCTGATTTAGTTTACCAGCATGTTGGGACTGAGACTGAGTTTTCAAGCAAAATTAACTGTCACCACAACTATGCGTCACTTGAACATCATTACGGGGAGAATGTTTGGGTACATCGCAAAGGGGCTACAAGAGCTAGAAAAAATGAGTTAGGAATTATTCCAGGAGCAATGGGTTCATATAGCTATCTAGTTCGTGGTTTAGGTAATGAGGAAAGTTTCCATTCTTCAAGTCATGGGGCAGGTCGAGTTTATTCACGAACAAAAGCCAAAGAAAACTTTCCAAGCCAAGAAGTCTTAACAGATTTAAAAGAGCAAGAAGTGATTATTGGCAAACGAAATTTAGCAGATGTGGCAGAAGAAAGCCGGTTTGCCTATAAGAATATCGATGAAGTGATGGAGAATCAAAAAGATTTGGTACACCCAATTAAAAAATTAAAAACAATCGGTGTTGTTAAAGGATAGGAGGAATCAACTATGAGAGAAATAATCAAACAAGCATTATTAAAAATTGAAAAAGAGCATCAAGTCAGAGTTTTATACGCTGTCGAGTCAGGCAGTCGTGCATGGGGATTTCCATCTAAAGATAGTGATTATGATGTTCGATTTATCTATGTTCATACAGAAGATTGGTACTTATCCTTAGCGCCAAAACGAGATGTAATTGAATGTCCGATTGATGATGAGTTAGATGTCTGTGGTTGGGACTTGCAAAAGACGTTAACCTTACTAAGAAAAAGTAACCCTTCTTTAATTGAATGGTTAAAATCACCAATTGTGTACCAAGAAGTTGGTGGATTAGCAGAAGAGTTACGCCAATTAGCAGAGAAGCACCTATCTAAAAAGCATTTAATGTATCACTATTATCATATGGCGAATGGTAACTTTAGAGATTATTTACAAGGAAAACAAGTTAAAATCAAAAAATACTTTTATGTCTTGCGACCGATATTAGCTTGTCTCTGGATAGAGGTTTATCAGACTGCACCACCAGTTCGTTTTGAAGACTTATTAGTATTGCCACAATTACAATCAGATTTTTTAGCGGAAGTTGCTGACTTATTAGTTCGGAAAAAACGCGGCGATGAATTGGATTTAGAAGCTCGTAGCCCAGTATTACATGAATTTATCAAATCACAACTAGCAAGATTGGAGGAACAATTAAAAGTTGAAGCAGAAAAACAATCGCCACTAAGTTATGGGCAGCTGGATCAAGTGTTTAGAAAATATTTATAGAAGTCGTCAAGAGATCTCAATAGTATTTTGGGGTCTTTTTTTTATAAGTTTTTTTGTAATTTATATAATAATATGTGTCGGCTGTAAAAACAGGATATCAAAATAGTCACATATAAAAAAATAATTCTAGGAGTTTTTTTACTATCGTTGTTGTCATTAGTCTAGTTCCAAATGTAGCTAATGCATATGCGATATACAACAGACATAGGTTATCAAATGGAATTGGTAACTATGGAAGAAATACACAATACTATTTTATAGACTGGTCAGCTGGATCAGAGACAAGTCGCATAAGAAGTGTGATGAATAAGCGGGTTCATAGTAACGGAACTGGTATATATACACCAATAACATTTAGAGAAACGACTACTCAGAAATCTAGTATTATTGATATTGAAAGAACACCAGGAATGAATGGCTCGGTTGCAGGAACTACTTATTTTATGACTGGATCAAGTTCGATTAATGCAAATGCTTCAAATTGGTATTGGGCTAAAATTCGTATTTGGGGATATTATGGATGCCTAAGTTCTTGGCATAAAGATGCTCATGAAATTGGTCATGCATTTGGACTGCAGCATTCTGATGTAAGTAATTCTTTAATGCACAGCAACGGATTTAAGACCTTTGTAAATAGTCCGGGTCGAGATGAACGGAACGGAATAAATTATATATATAAATAAATTAAAGAAGAGGTATTTATAAATGAGGACAAAAATTCGTGTTTTTGTGACTTTAATAGTCACTTTGATAGTAGTTGTAACTATAGTGAATAAAAAGTACGTGTTTCTTAAAGGTGATGAATTTGGGATAAAAGAAGATAATAGAGATGAGTTCAATAAAAAAAATCACAAAGCTACTATTTTTGATCGTGAAGTGGTAATGGCAACTAACTAGAGATAGACTGTCTTGAAATATTTAAGTAGTTAGCAACGGTTTCTTGAGAGCAGCCAAGCGTTTCCCATTTTCTTTTTAAATTTTTAGATATATGTTTCAAGTTTTCCCTCCAATCTCCCTTTAGTTTAAGAATAAAATACTATTGTAATAAAATAAACATTTCCAAGTTTATTAAATTTCATTAGTGATGCATTGTTAAACAATATAGGGGAACAAATTTTAAAGATTTATCCAATTTCTTCATTATATGTTCAAAATCATTAATTAATTAAAAAAAAATTTAAAATAACCATTGCACTTCAAGAGCATTTGTATTAAAGTTAAAAAGATAGATTTGTGAAACAAAATTGTGTTTCACGTTATCAAAAAGGAGCGTGAATTCGTGAATCCAGAAGAATTTAAGGAAGCCCTTCTTGAAAAGGGAATTCCATTGACTGATAAACAAATGCACCAATTTGAGCAATATTTACTATTGCTACAAGAGTGGAATGAAAAAATTAATTTAACTGCCATAACAGAAGAGGAAGAAGTGTATTTGAAACACTTTTATGACTCCATTCTAGCTGGCTTATATGTGGATTTTAACAAAGGGGTCCAAAGCTTATGTGATGTAGGTGCTGGTGCTGGTTTTCCAAGCATCCCCCTAAAGATTGTGTTTCCAAAATTAGAGGTAACAATTGTCGATTCATTAAATAAACGCATTCAATTTTTAAACTTACTAGCTGAGACGTTAGAGTTGGAAAATGTGCATTTTTATCATGATCGTGCGGAAACATTCGGTCAAAACAAGCAGTTTCGTGCCAGTTTTGATTTTGTAACAGCTCGTGCTGTTGCTAAGATGAGCGTTTTAACTGAATTATGCTTACCGTTAGTAAAAAAAGGCGGACTTTTTATTGCTTTGAAGGCTAGCAATAGTCATGAAGAAATGAAAGAGGGCGAGCGCGCTATTAGCTTGTTAGGTGGAAAAGTTCGTGAGGATATTGTCTGTCATTTGCCACATGAAGCTGGGGAACGACATATTATTTTAATCGATAAGAAAAAAGAAACGCCTAAAACGTATCCTAGAAAACCAGGGACACCAAATCGTAAACCATTATAAACTTAATTCGCTATGGAGTGAAGTTGTGTAAAGACTATTACAAATAGAGAATTTTTGTTACAATAGGAACATAAGAAGTTCCTTTTATAAATGACATTCTTGTTAAGAATGAGTAGCAAATCTGAGCTTATAATAGGAAAAGATGACTGAAGGAGAGAAAAAGATGGCTTTGTCTGATTTATTTGGTTCAGGAAAATCAAAAAAGAAAACTGAAAAACTTGATGAAGTTGTGCCGGAAGTAGTCAATGACACTATTGAAGCAGAAGAGGCGCACCAAAAGGTTCAATCGATTGAGGCGAAACAAATTGTACCCAACCGATTTCAACCACGTAAGATTTTCAATGAAGAACGACTAAACGAGCTAGCTCGCACGATTCACATTCATGGGTTAATCCAACCTATTGTAATTCGCGAATATGCTCCGAATGAATATGAAATAATTGCAGGAGAACGTCGTTTCAGAGCGATGATGCTTTTAGAATGGGAAACTGTTCCAGCAATTGTCCAAGAAATGTCAGATACTGAAACAGCATCTGTTGCTTTGATTGAGAATTTGCAACGTGAAGAATTAACTTCAATTGAAGAAGCAAAAGCGTACCAAGGATTGATTGAGCTGAATAGTATTACACAGGAAGCATTGGCACAAAGAATTGGGAAAAGCCAATCATTTGTTGCGAATAAATTACGCCTACTGAAACTTTCTACACCAGTTCAACAGGCTTTGTTGACGCAAGAAATTTCAGAGCGACATGGTCGAAGTTTATTGGCGTTAGAAGAAAACGCCCAAGCTGAGGTTTTGACAACGATTATTACCGAAAACCTGACAGTTAAAGAAACCGAAGAAATTGTTAAAAAATTAGTTGCTGAAAAAAACGGATCCGTACCTGTTAAGAAAAAGAAACGCAAAAAAGGGATTTCTAAGGATGTTCGTTTAGCGCTAAATACAATTAAGAAATCAATCACAATGGTAACAGACACAGGCATTGATATGAAAACCGAAGAAGAGGATTTAGAAGATGTTTATCGGATTACAATTGAAATCCCTAAAAATAAAAATCAAGATAAATAATGAGCGATAAATGAATTTCTTCATTTTGAAAGATGCGTAAGAGAATAAGTTATGCATCGAAGCTTATTCTCTTATTTTATTTTGATTGTTGCTAATTGCTCAATATAAAATGAAAATAAAGGCAGTACCAAATAATGTTTAGCCGATAGGAATAAAGCCTATACAGCGCTTTGCGAAAAACGGAGGAAATACAATGGCACGAATTATATCAGTTGCAAATCAAAAGGGTGGCGTTGGAAAAACAACGACTACAGTCAATTTAGGTGCGTGTTTAGCCTATTATGGGAAAAAAATCTTGTTGGTTGACATTGATGCACAAGGAAATGCCACCAGTGGATTAGGCGTACGTAAAGCCGACGTTGAAAAAGATATTTATGATATTTTAGTGAATGAAACTCCAGTTGAAGAAGTTGTTATTCAGACTTCAAGAGAGAATCTTTGGATTATTCCAGCTACGATTCAATTAGCCGGGGCAGAGATTGAGCTGACTACCCAAATGGCAAGAGAATCACGTTTAAAACAAGCATTAGCGCAAGTAACCGACCAATATGACTATATATTAATTGATTGCCCTCCTTCGTTGGGACATTTAACAATTAATTCATTTACAGCTAGCGATTCAATTTTAATTCCTGTTCAGTGTGAATATTACGCATTGGAAGGGCTTAGTCAATTGCTCAATACCGTTCGTTTAGTTCAAAAGCATTTTAATCCTGATTTGAAGATTGAGGGAGTGTTGTTAACGATGTTAGATGCTCGTACGAATTTAGGCTATGAAGTTGTCGATGAAGTAAAAAAATATTTCCGTGAACGAGTATACAAAACCATTATTCCACGCAACATTCGTTTGTCAGAAGCACCAAGTCATGGCTTATCGATTATTGATTACGATCCACGTTCAAGAGGCGCAGAAGTATATCTAGAGTTAGCAAAGGAAGTGTTAGCAAATGGTCAATAAAAATAGCAAAGGCTTAGGTAGAGGAATTGATGCCCTTTTTGGGGACTATTCAGAGCTTGATGAGATTGATGTAACCAATGAACTAGTTAAAGAACTCCCTTTAGATGAAATTCGTCCAAATCCTTACCAACCACGTAAAACATTTGATGAAGAAGCCTTGAATGAACTGGCTGATTCGATTCGTAACTCTGGTGTTTTTCAACCGATTATTGTCCGTGAATCAACAATTAAAGGTTATGAGATTATTGCTGGTGAACGTCGCTTTCGCGCGTCAAAACTAGCAGGTAAAACAACAATTCCAGCAATTGTTCGTGTATTTAATGAAGAACGAATGATGGAAGTAGCCGTTTTAGAAAATCTGCAACGTGAAGATTTGACATCTCTTGAAGAGGCAGAAGCATATGATATGCTGATGAAAAAATTAAAATTAACGCAAGAAGAAGTAGCCAAACGTTTAGGGAAAAGTCGTCCGTATATTGCGAACTATCTAAGATTATTAGGCTTACCAGAGACAGTGAAAAAAATGTTGCAAAACGATGAAATCTCAATGGGACAAGCTCGTACTTTACTTGGCTTAAAAGACAAACGCTCAATTATCAAAATTGCGAATAAAGTGGTTCGTGATAATTTAACAGTTAGACAATTGGAGCAATTAGTGACTCAATTAAATCAACCAAAAGAACAAGATGTGAAACCTGAAAGAGCTGAAAAGAAACCTTATTATATTCGTGAAAGCGAAGATCGTTTAATGGATAAATTTGGCACAGCCGTTCAAATTAGTGACAAGGGCAACAAAGGGAAAATTGAGATTGAATATTTATCAACAGATGATTTGACTCGGATTTTAGATATTTTAGAGATTCAATTTGATGATGAAGAGTAAGAATTTTAAATGAGTGGGTGTGAGACAGATGTATCAATTGAACGATATTGTTGAGATGAAGAAGCCGCATCCTTGTGGTACGAATCGTTGGCAAATCATTCGCATGGGGATGGATATCCGTATTAAATGTGAAAAGTGTGGTCACATGGTGATGATGCCCAGAAGAGAATTTGAAAAAAAGATGAAAAAAGTACTGGAAACTACAGAAACAAACTAAAATGACAGAAAAGGATAGTGTGAATAAAAAATGGCATTAACAGCAGGAATTGTAGGATTACCAAACGTTGGGAAATCAACATTATTTAACGCGATTACAAAAGCTGGAGTAGAGGCAGCGAATTATCCATTTGCAACAATCGATCCAAATGTTGGAATGGTAGAGGTACCAGATTATCGTTTAGCACGCTTGACGGAACTAGTAACACCAAAGAAAACAGTACCCACAACTTTTGAATTTACTGATATTGCTGGGATTGTAAAAGGCGCTAGTAAAGGTGAAGGATTAGGAAATAAATTCTTAAGCCATATCCGCCAAGTAGATGCGATTTGTCACGTAGTACGTTGTTTCGATGATGAAAATATCACTCACGTTGATGGTCGAATTAATCCGATTGCAGATATTGAAACTATTAATCTAGAGTTAGTTTTAGCAGATTTGGAATCAGTTGAGAAACGCCATACACGTGTTGGTAAAATTGCACGTACAAAAGATAAAGATGCATTGGCTGAATTTGCAATTTTAGAAAAAATCAAACCGGTTTTAGAAGAAGGTAAATCAGCGCGTACGATTGAATTTACTGAAGAAGAAGAAAAATACGTTAAAGGCTTATTCTTATTAACAACTAAGCCAGTTTTATATGTAGCCAATGTTTCTGAAGATGAAGTTGGCGATGCAGAAGAAAATGATTATGTAAAACAAGTCCGTGAATTTGCAGCTAGTGAGAACGCAGAAGTAAATGTAATTTGTGCTCGTATTGAAGAAGAAATTGCTGAATTAGATGATGATGAAAAATCTGAATTTTTAACAGAACTTGGAATTAAAGAATCAGGTTTAGATCAATTAATTCGTTCTGCTTATGATTTATTAGGTTTAGCAACATACTTTACTGCAGGTGTTCAAGAAGTTAGAGCTTGGACTTTCAAAAAAGGAATTAAAGCACCTCAAGCTGCAGGGATCATTCACTCAGATTTTGAACATGGTTTTATTCGTGCTGAAACTGTTTCGTTTGAAGATTTAGATAAGTATGAAAGTATGCCAGCTGCTAAAGAAGCTGGACGTGTACGTTTGGAAGGTAAAGAATATATCGTTCAAGATGGCGATGTAATGTTATTCCGCTTTAATGTATAATAGTTGATAGAATCAGTTATGTTGGAGGAACAATTCACGTTTGCGTAGCAAGGATTTGCCGCGTTTTGAAAGGGGCATTAATACGTTGGGACAAGAAGAACTTGATAAATTAATCAAACAAAATGAAGATTTACAAACAAAATTAACTAAACGTAATGAGCAGTACATGATGAGTCTAGATAAGGCTTTAAGTGCAGCCAATTTATCAGATGAGCGTAAGATTGAGATCTATGGTGAGATGCTACCAGCATTAGTTGAAGGGCAAAAAACAGGTCAAACTGCTCGTCAATTGTATGGTACAGTAACAGAACAAACAACTACGCTTTTAGATGGACCAAGAAAAGCGGCTGCAAATGCACCGTCTAAAGATTGGGAAATCTTTGTTGATGGTGGTTTAATGATGGTTGCCTTGATGTCCTTAGTTATGGGAGCGACAGGTTTGATTGGCAAAGGACAAAGCAGTGGCAGTGAGAGGGGGCTACTTACTTTAATTTTAAACTTCTTTGGAGGCGGTCTAGTCGTTCTGTTAATTGCTAAGAATACTCCAGGACGCGATGGCTCCGGTAAGAAAAAAGGCGGAATTTTCCGTTATATCTTAGTAGTCGGAGCGGCGATGTTGGCTTGGCTATTAGTAATGACTCTATCGATGAGTTATTTACCGGCTTCACTTAATATTGTATTGCCACCAATTGGTTATTTAATTGTAGCGGCAGCGGCATTTGCTGGGAAATGGTACTTTAAAAAGACTTACAATGTTCGTGGTGGAATTTTTTAATTAGAATAGAAAAGAATCTTCTCATTTAACAATGAGGGGATTTTTTTTATTAAATAGCCAATTTAAAAAAAGATAAGAATGAAGGATGAGTATGGTCAATATCGTATTAATTTTTTAAGACAGGTAAGTCAAATTAGTTAGAAAAAACAATATAAAAAAAATTATATAATTCGTGTTTTTCTCATTATATTTTCATAAAACTGTCAAAAAACTGACTACTTTCTTCTTTTTTTTAATTGAAAGAGAATTCATTGATTTATAGGCTTGACGAATGGTTAATTCTCTGTTAATTTTGTAATTAAAATCTTATCCAAATTAACTAAAAAAATCGAAGGAGTGGTTGTTAAAAATGTCTAACTGGGAAACGAAATTTGCTAAAGAGGGCTACACATTTGATGACGTTTTACTAATCCCTGCAGAAAGCCATGTTTTACCTAATGATGTAAATATGAGTGTACAATTGGCTAAAAATCTTAAGCTAAATATTCCGCTAATGAGTGCGAGTATGGATACAGTAACAGATTCTAAGATGGCAATTGCAATGGCACGTCAAGGTGGATTAGGTGTTATTCATAAAAATATGAGCATCCAACAGCAAGCAGACGAAGTTAGAAAAGTAAAACGTTCTGAAAGTGGCGTTATTATCGATCCATTCTTTTTGACTCCTGATCACTTAGTTTCAGATGCAGAAGAATTGATGGGACGTTATCGTATTAGTGGTGTTCCAATTGTGAATAATATGGAAGACCGTGTCCTGGTTGGAATCTTAACAAACCGTGATTTACGTTTTGTAACAGATTATACAATTAAGATTGATGAAGTTATGACTAAGGATGAGCTAGTAACAGCTCCAATTGGGACTTCATTAAAAGAAGCAGAGCAAATTTTACAAAAACACAAAATTGAAAAATTACCAATAGTTGATGCAGAAGGTCGATTAAGTGGTTTAATTACAATTAAAGATATCGAAAAAGTTATTGAATTTCCTAATGCAGCTAAAGATGAGCATGGTCGTTTGTTAGTTGCAGCAGCAGTTGGAGTGACTACAGATACTTTTGATCGTGCTGGTGCGTTACTAGATGCTGGTGCAGATGCAATTATTATCGATACAGCTCATGGTCACAGTGCAGGTGTTATCCGTAAGATTAAAGAAATTCGTGAACATTTCCCAGAAGCAACATTGATTGCTGGTAATGTAGCAACTGGTGAAGCAACTCGTGCATTATATGACGTTGGTGTTGATGTTGTTAAAGTTGGGATTGGACCGGGTTCAATTTGTACAACTCGTGTAGTTGCGGGTGTTGGTGTTCCTCAATTAACGGCGATTTATGATGCAGCAGAAGTTGCTCGTGAATATGGTCGCACGATTATTGCTGATGGCGGGATCAAGTATTCTGGAGATATTGTTAAAGCTATTGCAGCGGGTGGACATGCAGTAATGTTAGGAAGTATGTTAGCTGGAACAGATGAATCTCCAGGTGAATTTGAAATTTTCCAAGGTCGTCGTTTCAAAACATATCGTGGTATGGGAAGTTTAGGCGCAATGGAAAAGGGCTCTAGTGACCGTTATTTCCAAGGTGGTACCAATGAAGCAAACAAATTAGTTCCAGAAGGAATTGAAGGACGAGTTGCCTACAAAGGTAGCGTTAGTGACATTATTTTCCAAATGATTGGTGGTTTAAAAGCTGGTATGGGTTACGTGGGAGCAGCAGACTTGAAATATTTACGTGATGATGCGCAATTTATCCGTATGAGTGGCGCTGGTTTACGTGAATCACATCCACATGATGTTCAAATTACTAAAGAAGCACCAAACTATTCTGTACAATAAAATTCAAACAACCTTGTAATCGAATCTGATTGCAAGGTTGTTTTTTTGTTTTGTAAAGTTAAAGAAATTCATAAATTATTTAACTAGCAGATTTTTTTGCGAGATAAGATTGAAATTCTAATAAGATATGGTTATTATTAAGGGAAGCTTATGAAAATGATAACGAAAAACAAAGCAATATGTAATTTATTTATTACTTTAGTTGTTTTAAAATCATATATAAGTAGTGGTAATTTCCTTTTTGTGACAGAAATTTGCAAGAGTCACAAAATGTACAAGGCTTAAAATTTTTTTTGCGTAGAGCATTGAAATCAAAATAGAATGTCGTTATTATTGAAAAGAAGTATGTATGTAAAATAAGAATAATCACAGATTATTGGAAAGAAGTGAACTAAGATTATGGACATAACCCTTTCTTTTAAAGAAATTATTCAGTTGCTAAAAGATCATAAACAATTCATTGATCTTTCTAATGAGAAACAGATAGATGAAGATAATAAAAATAGTTTAATTAAAAACCTTAGTTTTGACTCCCGAGAGTATCAGAAAAATGGTTTGTTTTTTTGTAAGGGTGCTAATTTTAAAGAAGAATATCTAGCTGATGCTATCTCTAACGGTGCAACAAGCTATTTAATAGAAGAAAAGTTATTGAATAAATTAAATATAAATGTAGCAATTCCGGGAATTATTGTGAAAAATAGTCAGAAATCCATGGCTCTAGTTGCGATGCATTTTTATGGGTATCCACAAAAGAAGTTACGCTTGATTGGAATTACTGGAACAAAAGGAAAAACAACTACAGCTTTTTTTATTAAAAGTATTTTAGATCAACAAAATGGACATAAAACTGCATTGTTTTCGACAGTTTCGACGGATGTTGGAAATGGTTCTTTTCCATCAACGTTAACAACACCTGAATCGTTAGATTTATATTGTTTAATGAATCAAGCGGTGGAACAAGGTTACACAGATTTAGTAATGGAGGTTTCTTCCCAGGCTTATTTGATGAATCGTGTTTTTCAACTTCATTATGATTTAGGTATTTTTTTAAACATCTTCCCAGATCATATTGGTGAAAATGAACATCCTGACTTTGAGGACTATCTAGCCCACAAATTAAAACTATTTAAACATAGTGAGGCAATCGTTGTTCATTCAAATACACTAGCCTTACCAGAAATTAAACAAGCTGTTACTGAAAATAGTGCAAAGGTTATCTGGACTGGAATTGATCAAGAAAATCAAGGAGATATTCATTATACTTTGGGAGAAACTGAGAATCATGAGGAGCATGTGACTTTTGAGGTATTAGAAAATTCTTTATTGGTTACAGGGGAACCTTTAACGAAAACCAATTTTCAATTAAATTTATTTGGTTCAGTTAATCTAGAGAATGCATTAGTTGCAATTGCGGCTACTCGTTATTTAGGTTGTAGTGAGGAAGAAATTCAAAAAGGATTGGCTCAGGTCAAAGTTCCTGGAAGAATGGAAATGATTGTCGATTCAAAACGATTAATTGTCGTTGATTATGCTCATAACGGCATTAGCTTGAAAAAATTACTGATTTGGGCAAATTCTTACTATCCTAAAGGTAAAAAAATTGTAGTATTCGGCTGTCCTGGGGATAAAGGTATTTCAAGACGCAAAGATTTAGGGGAGATTGCTGCACAATTAGCAGATTATGTAATCCTAACGGAGGATGATCCTGGATTTGAAGATTCATTAGCCATTTGTCAAGAAGTTGGAACGCATTTGGAAGGGTTTGTTCCTTTTGAAATTGAAATAGATCGACCAAAAGCAATTAAAAAAGGTCTAGATTTAACTGAATCTGGAGATATCCTCTTGGTAATTGGTAAGGGTAGTGATAATTTTCAAAAACGAAAAGGTATAAATGAACCCTACTTGACAGATCGCCAAGTAGTAGAAGACACTTTAAATATAGTAAGTGAGTAATCAAAAGGGGAGGCTCTCTTTTTATAAGAAAAGTTTAAGAAACCTTTATAGCTCAGCAGTGTTAGTTGAGTTTAAGGAAATCTTTAGTAATATCTGTTATGATGAAGCTATAATTAAAAAATATTAGCGAATCATAAGGAGAGCATTTATGAAAATTTTAGTTGTCGATGATGATAAAGAAATTGTTGAATTATTAAGTATTTATATAAAAAATGAAGGCTATGAAGTTGAAAAAGCTTATAATGGTAAAGAGGCAATCACAAAATTAGTGACGAATCCAGATATTGATTTAATGGTGCTAGATGTAATGATGCCTAAGATGGACGGTATTGAAGTTGTCAAAGAAATTCGCAAGGAATCTCAAATGCCTATTTTAATGTTGAGCGCAAAAACAACAGATATGGATAAAATTCAAGGATTGATTACTGGTGCAGATGATTATGTAGCTAAACCATTCAACCCTTTAGAAGTAATGGCTCGCATCAAGTCGTTATTGCGTCGTAGTAATTACCAAGTTACGAACGATGAACCAGATATTTTGGAAATTGGACCTTTAGTGATTCAAAAAGACTCACATGAAGTGACAACGATTTCTGGCAAATCCATTCAATTAACGGCCTTAGAATTTGGTATTTTGTACTTGCTAGCAAGTCATCCTAATCGGGTCTTTAGTGCAGATGAGATTTTTGAACGAGTTTGGCAACAAGAGAGCTTAGTATCAGCAAAAACAGTTATGGTACACGTAAGTCATTTGCGAGATAAGATTGAAGAAGCAACTGGTGGTGAAAAAGTGGTTCAAACTGTTTGGGGCGTTGGCTACAAGATCGAAGCACGCTAAAAGAGAGCTAGATTGAGAATGGATGAATACCCCTAAGGAGATGAATCAAAGAGTTGAAGTTAACAGGAAAAGAAAAAAGCGAATTGATATTTGAAGGATTTATTACAGCAGGCTTGATTTACTTGCTTTATTTAGCTGTACTAATTATTTCAGATCAGTTAGTTGAAATTTCACCTAATTTAAAAGATTCTATTTGGATTTTTAAAACTTCAGTAACAATAGGAAATGTTAAAATTTTATCCTATAAAATGATTTTCATTGTTATTCTTATTATTACAGGCGGTATTGCTGTTTTTTGGCGCTTAAAAAGACGATACAAACAAATGCAACTACGCCATGTAATTAGTGAACTTCATTATATTGCGGAAGGTCACTATGATCATCGAATTCCATTTGAACTGTCTGGAGATATGAGTAAGGTTGTTAATAGTATCCATGTTTTGGTAGATAGTACAGTAGCTGCGATGGATGAGGAACGTAAGATTGAGCAATCAAAGGATGAACTGATTACGAATGTTAGTCATGATATTCGTACACCATTGACATCTATTATTGGCTATCTTGGTTTAATTGAAGACAAACAGTATCAAAATGAAGAAGAACTTTTAAAATATACTCATACTGCTTATATTAAGGCGAAACAAATGAAGATATTAGTAGAAGATTTATTTGAATACACAAAGGTTCGCCAACATACAACGCCGTTAAATTTAAGTGAATTTGATATGGTGAAATTACTAGATCAACTTGCTGCTGATTTTGAATTAGATGCAGAGAAAAAAGGTATGACGATAGAAGTCTTGCAAGGAACACCTTCTATTCCAATGGAAGCAGATGCTGAAAAAATTGTGCGAGTTTTTAATAATTTGATTTCCAATGCTTTAAAATATGGTGTTGGCGGTAAAAAGATTACAATTGAGGCACAAAAAATTGGTAAAGAAGTGATTATTTCTGTTAATAATGATGGACCTGAAATTCCTGAAGAATCGTTAAATCAATTATTTGATCGTTTTTATCGTGTGGAGGAATCACGTTCACAAGAAACCGGTGGTACAGGCTTAGGCTTGGCAATTGCCCAAAGTATCGTGACACTTCATGGCGGATACATTTACGCACGTTCAGATACGCATTTAACTAGCTTTGTTTTGCATCTGCCATTGAAACAGCAATCCAATGAAGATCGAGCTAGAAATTAAATTTAAGTGAAACATCGTGATGATTCACGTGAAACAATTTAGCGTGAAACACTTGGTATATATAAAGAAATTAAGATTATTTAAACCGTATTTAGAAAAATAAAATAAATAGTAAGTAAAGTAGATAGAAGTTTACATTAAGAAAAAAGATTTGATTTTTCCTTGTTTTTTGCTAGTAATTTCGCTACCATAGAATAAGTGAAAAAAAACGTTGAGGAGAATTTACTAGATGAAAAAAATAAATAAATTTACAATTATTTTTGCTGTTACTTTAATGATAGGGACGTTATTTCCTAGCTTGATTTTAGGAAGTCAAGCAGTGTATGCTGCAGAAGCACCAACAATTAATGCCGCAGCAGCATTTGCAATTGAGCCAAAAACTGGAAAAGTTCTCTTAAACCAAAATGGGGATCAAAAACTAGGAATTGCCTCAATGACTAAAATGATTACAGAATATTTAGTATTAGAAGCCATTAAAGAGGGTAAACTGACATGGGATCAAAAACTAACAATTGATGACTATTCTTATAACATTAGTCAAAACAATGAACTATCGAATGTGCCGTTACGTAAAGATACGCAATATACAGTCAAAGAGCTATTTGAAGCAATGGCAATATACTCGGCAAACGCCGCAGCAATTACTTTAGCTACAGCTGTTTCAGGAAGCGAACCAGCTTTTGTAGATGCGATGCGCGCGAAGGTTACATCATGGGGAGTAAAAGACTTCGGTTTATTTAACTCAACAGGATTACCAAATGCTGACTTACAAGGGAATATTTATCCAGGTAGTACTGAACAAGACGAAAATACAATGACTGCTCGCGACATGGCGATTGTAGCTCAAAAGCTATTAACAGATTATCCTGAAGTTTTAGAAACAGCTAAAATTCCAGAATTGGATTTTAGAAAAGGAACTGCAGATGAAATCCATATGGATAATTGGAACTGGATGTTACCTGGATTAATTTATGGACGTGCTAATGTTGATGGATTAAAAACAGGAACAACTGATTTTGCAGGTGCTTCATTTACAGGAACTGCAGAAGAAAATGGTATGCGTATTATTACCGTTGTATTAAATGCCGCAGATGGTGAAACGAATAAGGGTGCACGTTTTGAAGAAACAGCTAAAATTATGGATTTTGCATTTGCCAATTGGGAAATGAAGGATATCGTGAAAAAAGGCGATTCTAATAAAGCTTTAAAACCTTTAACTGTTACAAAAGGTAAAGAAGATAGTGTGAAACTAGTGATCGCGGAAGATTTAAAAATGTTAGTACCAAAAGATACGGATGTTAAAAATTTAACCGTTACATTTACCACTAAAAAAGATCTTTTAACTAGCAATAATGAAATTGAAGCTCCGGTTAAAAAAGATTTAGAAGTTGGAACAGCAGAGATCACACCGGCAAATGATCCATTAGGTTATGTCGATGGATCGCAAGGAAAATCTGTTAAAGTAGTAACGGAAAGTGACATCGAAAAAGCGAATGTCTTTGTATTAATGGGACGTAGTATCAAAGAATTTTTTAGCAATTTATTTTAATTAAAGTTATCGGAGCAAACCAAGAGTCATGAGTTTGCTCCGATTTTTGCTTTACATATTGATTTTCTATCTATTTTTAGGTATGATAAGGTTAAATAAATAATTTAAAACGCTAGTAACACGGCATAGTAAATCAAATAAATACTAAAAGAGAGTCAGTGGTTGGTGAAAACTGATGGTTTATTTTTTTGAATCCCCCGTGTGAAGTAAATGACGAACCTTATTTAATTAAGCAAAATCATTTCGGATTCAGACCGTTATCTGTTATTGAGTGTAGATATAGTGAGTGAGCTGTATCTAAATTTGGGTGGTACCGCGAATTTTTCGAGTCCTTTCGTCCCTTTATTTTGGGATGGGAGGGCTCTTTGTTTTATCAAATAATCAATGGAGAGGAAGAGTAAAAATGTTAGATATTAAAAAATTAAGAACAGATTATGCTACAGTTGAAGCAAAATTAGCAACACGTGGTGTCAAAAAAGAATTACTGGAGAACTTTGTTTTACTTGATGAAAAACGCCGTGAATTAATCGTAAAAACAGAGGAATTGAAAAAATACCGGAATGTAGTATCTGGTGATATCGCAACGTTAAAACGTAATAAAGAAAATGCAGATGATAAAATCAAAGAAATGCGTGAAGTTGGGGATCAAATTAAAGAATTAGATGAAGAGTTAAATGCTCTTGATGCAAGTCTTGATGAAATTGCGGCAGGTTTACCTAATTTGCCCCATGATTCTGTCCCAGTTGGAGCAGACGAAGATGAAAATATCGAACTTAGACGTTGGAGTGAGCCGAAAACTTTTGATTTTGAACCAAAAGCTCATTGGGATATCGCTGAAGAATTAGACATTTTAGATTTTGAACGTGGTGCTAAGGTAGCTGGAAGTCGTTTTGTATACTATAAAGGCATGGGCGCTCGTTTGGAACGTGCGATTTATAATTTTATGTTAGACTTACACACAGGGGAACACGGCTATCAAGAAATGCTTACTCCGTATATGGCTAATGCAAAATCTATGTTTGGAACAGGACAATTCCCTAAATTTAAAGAAGATGTCTTCCAAATCGAGAATGAAGATTTAACGATGATTTCTACAGCTGAAATCACGCTAACAAACTATTATCGTGATGAGATTTTAGCTGATGAACAATTGCCAATCTACTTTACGGCTTTAAGTCCAGCATTTAGATCAGAAGCAGGAAGTGCAGGTCGTGATACTCGTGGGTTGATTCGCCTGCATCAATTTAATAAAGTTGAAATGGTAAAATTCAGCAAGCCTGAGAATTCTTATGATGAATTAGAAAAAATGACCAAAGATGCTGAAACAGTTTTACAAAAACTAGACTTGCCATACCGTGTGTTAGCCTTATGTACGGGTGATATGGGATTCTCTGCTGCCAAAACTTATGATTTAGAAGTTTGGATTCCAGCGCAAGAAACTTATCGTGAAATCAGCTCTTGTTCAAATTGTGAGGATTTCCAAGCTCGTCGTGCAATGATTCGCTATCGTAATGAAGAAACGGGTAAACCTGAATACGTTCATACGCTGAATGGCTCAGGGTTAGCTGTAGGGCGGACATTTGCAGCTATCTTAGAGAATTATCAACAAGCAGATGGTTCTGTCAAGATTCCAGAACTTTTAGTACCATATATGGGTGGCGTTACAGAAATTCGTAAAGCAAAATAATTTATTCAAAAGTGAGATTAGTTGCTGAAGTGACTAATCTCACTTTTTATTCATTTAATAGACAAGCATTCTATTTTTTGATTGTATTTATGAATGCTATACTAAGAAGAAAATAGATAGGAGTGACAGATATGAGCAAAACCAACTTAGAAAAAGCTGTATTTGCAGGAGGTTGTTTCTGGTGTATGGTGAAACCTTTTGATACTCAACCAGGTATTATCTCAGTAGTCGCTGGTTATACAGGTGGACATACTGTGAATCCAACTTATGAAGAAGTATGTAGTGAAACAACAGGACATACTGAAGCTGTAGAGATTACATTTGATCCAACAATCTTTAGCTATCAAGATTTAGTGGAAATCTATTGGCAACAAACAGATCCGACAGATGCGAGTGGTCAATTTGCTGATCGTGGTTCGTCATACCGCCCTGTAATTTTTTATGCTAATGAAGAACAACGAGTTATTGCAGAAAAGTCAAAAGAGACATTGGCAGAGAGTAGACGTTTTAAGCAACCTATCGTAACAGAGATACTACCAGCTATGCCTTTTTACCCAGCAGAAAAGTACCATCAAGAATATTATAAAAAAAATCCATTGCACTATAGTCGCTATCGTAACGGTTCGGGACGAGCAGCGTTCATTGAACAAACATGGAAGTAAACAAGCTATAGGATTTGTTAAGGACTAGATAATTTTAGTGCTTGGCAAATCCCTTTTTAATAGAAAAGATAATTCAGTTTGTTAGATAATATATGCTACAATAAAAGAAATAACCACAAAAAGGGGCGAAGATTAGAATGACGAGATTATATTTTGTAAGACATGGTAAAACAGTTTGGAATCTAGAAGGACGTTTTCAAGGCGGATATGGTGATTCAGCATTGTTAGAGGAATCTATTGCAGATGCTAAAAAAACTGGTAAGGCTTTAAAAGAGGTAGCTTTTACTCAGGCATTCAGTAGCCCACAAAAGCGAGCAAAAGATACAGCAACTTATATTATAGAAGAAAGCGATCAAGTTATCCCTTTAACAGAGCAAGATGGTTTACGTGAAATCGGCTTTGGTGAGTGGGAAGGTCAGTTATTTTCATATGCAGAAGAGTTACATCCAGAAGAATATCATAACTTAAGGTCACATCCTGAAAAATATGACCCCAGTGCATTTGGTGGAGAGGATTACTTAACTTTAATTGAGCGTAGCCAACAAGTAATCAAAGAAGCTGTGAAAAAATATCCAAATGATAATTTATTGTTTGTTGCTCATGGCGTAACCTTGATTACGGTAATACATTCCTTACTTGGAGAAAATACAAGAGAAATTCGCTCAAAAGGTTTGTTGAGCAATACAAGTGTAAGCATTTTGGATGTAGATACTAATGATAATTATTCTGTAGTAGCGTGGAATGATACAAGTCATTTAGAAAAGTAAATAAAGTTTTTTCTATAATATAGAAGATAATTCTAATTTATGATGGTAATTTTCTTAGTCTTTTAGTCAAAATATAGGGAATAATGGATATTTTGACTAAAAATGAATAATTAAAAGTCTATTTTTATAATTATTCATTTTTATTTGAAAAGCATCTTTCGGATAAAAGTCGAATTATGTGTATACCACTATGGTTTTTGTTCGCTTATTGAGCGATATCGGAATGGTTTGAATAGTAAAGAGAAAATAAAGTTCATGTTTATAAATTAAATTAATTTATTTGCCAAAAAGTGTTGACGAATCTTGCTATAGCTGTTATATTTATACATGTCCTCAAGACGTCACAACGTTTTGAAGAAAAAGAAATTTAAAAAAGTTGTTGACAACGAATTGACCATGTGTTAATATTTAGAAGTTGTCAAAACAACAAACGAAACAAATTAGACCTTTGAAAACTGAACAAAGTAAGACGAACCAAATGTGTAGGGAGCTTCAACAAGGTTGAAGCGAACAAACAAAAAAGTGAATAAATATTCGCTAGCAAGTCAAAAAATGAGCATAAGACTTCGGTCTTAATCATACTTTTATATGAGAGTTTGATCCTGGCTCAGGACGAACGCTGGCGGCGTGCCTAATACATGCAAGTCGAACGCACGAAGTTGGAAAGCTTGCTTTCTAACCAAGTGAGTGGCGGACGGGTGAGTAACACGTGGGTAACCTGCCCATAAGAGGGGGATAACATTCGGAAACGGATGCTAATACCGCATAGTTTCAGGAATCGCATGATTCTTGAAGGAAAGGTGGCTTCGGCTACCACTTATGGATGGACCCGCGGCGTATTAGCTAGTTGGTGAGGTAATGGCTCACCAAGGCAATGATACGTAGCCGACCTGAGAGGGTGATCGGCCACACTGGGACTGAGACACGGCCCAGACTCCTACGGGAGGCAGCAGTAGGGAATCTTCCGCAATGGACGAAAGTCTGACGGAGCAACGCCGCGTGAGTGAAGAAGGTTTTCGGATCGTAAAACTCTGTTGTTAAAGAAGAATAAGGATGAGAGTAACTGCTCATCCCCTGACGGTATTTAACCAGAAAGCCACGGCTAACTACGTGCCAGCAGCCGCGGTAATACGTAGGTGGCAAGCGTTGTCCGGATTTATTGGGCGTAAAGCGAGCGCAGGCGGTTCTTTAAGTCTGATGTGAAAGCCCCCGGCTCAACCGGGGAGGGTCATTGGAAACTGGAGAACTTGAGTGCAGAAGAGGAGAGTGGAATTCCACGTGTAGCGGTGAAATGCGTAGATATGTGGAGGAACACCAGTGGCGAAGGCGACTCTCTGGTCTGTAACTGACGCTGAGGCTCGAAAGCGTGGGGAGCAAACAGGATTAGATACCCTGGTAGTCCACGCCGTAAACGATGAGTGCTAAGTGTTGGAGGGTTTCCGCCCTTCAGTGCTGCAGCTAACGCATTAAGCACTCCGCCTGGGGAGTACGACCGCAAGGTTGAAACTCAAAGGAATTGACGGGGACCCGCACAAGCGGTGGAGCATGTGGTTTAATTCGAAGCAACGCGAAGAACCTTACCAGGTCTTGACATCCTTTGACCATTCTGGAGACAGAACTTTCCCTTCGGGGACAAAGTGACAGGTGGTGCATGGTTGTCGTCAGCTCGTGTCGTGAGATGTTGGGTTAAGTCCCGCAACGAGCGCAACCCTTATTGTTAGTTGCCAGCATTCAGTTGGGCACTCTAGCAAGACTGCCGGTGACAAACCGGAGGAAGGTGGGGATGACGTCAAATCATCATGCCCCTTATGACCTGGGCTACACACGTGCTACAATGGATGGTACAACGAGTCGCAAGGTCGCGAGGCCAAGCTAATCTCTTAAAGCCATTCTCAGTTCGGATTGTAGGCTGCAACTCGCCTACATGAAGCCGGAATCGCTAGTAATCGCGGATCAGAACGCCGCGGTGAATACGTTCCCGGGTCTTGTACACACCGCCCGTCACACCACGAGAGTTTGTAACACCCGAAGCCGGTGAGGTAACCTTTTAGGAGCCAGCCGTCTAAGGTGGGATAGATAATTGGGGTGAAGTCGTAACAAGGTAGCCGTATCGGAAGGTGCGGCTGGATCACCTCCTTTCTAAGGAATTAACGGAACCCAACACATTCGTCTTTATTTTGTTCAGTTTTGAGAGGTCTAACTTCTCAAGATAGAAACTTGTTCTTTGAAAACTGGATACTGTATTAAAAAAGTAAGTTAAGTAAGAAACCGAGAAACACCGCGTTTTAAATGAGTTTTTTAATTAGTTCTTATCGTAAGATAATGAATAAACATTAACTAACAGGATTGTTTTAGCAATAAAACCTTCCACACAAACTATTTGTGCAGGAATGCAACAGAATTTTAGGATTGAACTCAATGAGCCTCGAAGCGTACTAACGTACGTAAGAAGTGAATGAAGGAACAAGACGATGAAGACTGAAGCAGTACCAACAAATAAGGTTAAGTTAATAAGGGCGCACGGTGGATGCCTTGGCACTAAGAGCCGATGAAGGACGGGACTAACTCCGATATGCTTTGGGGAGCTGTAAGTAAGCTTTGATCCAAAGATTTCCGAATGGGGGAACCCAGCATTTTTTATAGAATGTTACTGCTAGCTGAATACATAGGCTAGTAGAGGTAGACGCAGAGAACTGAAACATCTAAGTACCTGCAGGAAGAGAAAGAAAATTCGATTCCCTGAGTAGCGGCGAGCGAAACGGGAAGAGCCCAAACCAACAAGCTTGCTTGTTGGGGTTGTAGGACACGACATTAAGAGTCATAAATGAGTTTTGTAGAAGAAACGACCTGGAAAGGTCTGCCGAAGAGGGTAAAAGCCCCGTATTTGAAACAAAGTTCACTCTGTTGTGTATCCTGAGTACGGCGGAACACGAGAAATTCCGTCGGAATCCGCGGGGACCATCCCGCAAGGCTAAATACTCCTTAGTGACCGATAGTGAACCAGTACCGTGAGGGAAAGGTGAAAAGAACCCCGGAAGGGGAGTGAAAGAGTACCTGAAACCGTGTGCTTACAAATAGTTAGAGCCCGTTAATGGGTGATAGCGTGCCTTTTGTAGAATGAACCGGCGAGTTACGATTACATGCGAGGTTAAGTTGAGAAGACGGAGCCGTAGCGAAAGCGAGTCTGAATAGGGCGAATGAGTATGTGGTCGTAGACCCGAAACCAAGTGACCTACCCATGTCCAGGTTGAAGGTGCGGTAATACGCACTGGAGGACCGAACCCACGTATGTTGAAAAATGCGGGGATGAGGTGTGGGTAGCGGAGAAATTCCAATCGAACTTGGAGATAGCTGGTTCTCTCCGAAATAGCTTTAGGGCTAGCCTCGGAATTAAGAATCATGGAGGTAGAGCCACTGTTTGGACTAGGGGCCCTTCTAGGGTTACCGAATTCAGATAAACTCCGAATGCCATTGATTTATATCCGGGAGTCAGACTGCGAGTGATAAGATCCGTAGTCG
Source organism: Carnobacterium gallinarum DSM 4847 (assembly GCF_000744375.1). Taxonomy (NCBI): domain Bacteria; kingdom Bacillati; phylum Bacillota; class Bacilli; order Lactobacillales; family Carnobacteriaceae; genus Carnobacterium; species Carnobacterium gallinarum. Next base: position 1,239,831 of record NZ_JQLU01000005.1, read on the forward strand.
AAAGGGAAACAGCCCAGACCACCAGCTAAGGTCCCAAAGTTACTATTAAGTGGAAAAGGATGTGGGGTTGCTTAGACAACTAGGATGTTGGCTCAGAAGCAGCCATCATTTAAAGAGTGCGTAATAGCTCACTAGTCGAGTGACCCTGCGCCGAAAATTTACCGGGGCTAAATAGTACACCGAAGCTGTGGATAGAACCATTGGTTCTATGGTAGGAGAGCGTTCTAAGGGCGTCGAAGCTAGACCGTGAGGACTGGTGGAGCGCTTAGAAGTGAGAATGCCGGTATGAGTAGCGAAAGACGGGTGAGAATCCCGTCCACCGTATGACTAAGGTTTCCTGGGGAAGGCTCGTCCTCCCAGGGTTAGTCGGGACCTAAGCCGAGGCCGATAGGCGTAGGCGATGGACAACAGGTTGATATTCCTGTACCAGTTTCTTTTGTTTGAACAATGGAGGGACGCAGTAGGCTAAGAAAAGCGCGCTGATGGATATGCGCGTCTAAGCAACAAGTCTTGACGTGAGTTAAATGCTTGCGACTATAAGGACAAGTTGTGATGGGGAGGGAAATTTAAGTACCGAAGTTTCTGATGTCACACTGCCAAGAAAAGCTTCTAGTTAGAAAGAAATTGCCCGTACCGCAAACCGACACAGGTAGTCGAGGAGAGTATCCTAAGGTGTGCGAGAGAACTCTCGTTAAGGAACTCGGCAAAATGACCCCGTAACTTCGGGAGAAGGGGTGCTGACCAATTGGTCAGCCGCAGTGAATAGGCCCAGGCGACTGTTTATCAAAAACACAGGTCTCTGCAAAATCGTAAGATGACGTATAGGGGCTGACGCCTGCCCGGTGCTGGAAGGTTAAGAGGATGGGTTAGCTTCGGCGAAGCTCAGAATTGAAGCCCCAGTAAACGGCGGCCGTAACTATAACGGTCCTAAGGTAGCGAAATTCCTTGTCGGGTAAGTTCCGACCCGCACGAAAGGCGTAACGATCTGGGCACTGTCTCAACGAGAGACTCGGTGAAATTATAGTACCTGTGAAGATGCAGGTTACCCGCGACAGGACGGAAAGACCCCATGGAGCTTTACTGCAGTTTGATATTGAGTGTTTGTACAGCTTGTACAGGATAGGTAGGAGCCATAGAAATCAGGACGCCAGTTTTGATGGAGGCATTGGTGGGATACTACCCTTGCTGTATGACCACTCTAACCCTCGCCACTGATCGTGGCGGGAGACAGTGTCAGACGGGCAGTTTGACTGGGGCGGTCGCCTCCTAAAGAGTAACGGAGGCGCCCAAAGGTTCCCTCAGAATGGTTGGAAATCATTCGTAGAGTGTAAAGGCAGAAGGGAGCTTGACTGCGAGACCTACAAGTCGAGCAGGGACGAAAGTCGGGCTTAGTGATCCGGTGGTTCCGCATGGAAGGGCCATCGCTCAACGGATAAAAGCTACCCTGGGGATAACAGGCTTATCTCCCCCAAGAGTCCACATCGACGGGGAGGTTTGGCACCTCGATGTCGGCTCATCGCATCCTGGGGCTGTAGTCGGTCCCAAGGGTTGGGCTGTTCGCCCATTAAAGCGGTACGCGAGCTGGGTTCAGAACGTCGTGAGACAGTTCGGTCCCTATCCGTCGCGGGCGCAGGAAATTTGAGAGGAGCTGTCCTTAGTACGAGAGGACCGGGATGGACACACCGCTGGTGTACCAGTTGTTCCGCCAGGAGCATCGCTGGGTAGCTATGTGTGGAAGGGATAAACGCTGAAAGCATCTAAGCGTGAAGCCCCCCTCGAGATGAGATTTCCCATTGCTTCGGCAAGTAAGACCCCTGAGAGATGATCAGGTAGATAGGTTGGAAGTGGAAGTACAGCGATGTATGGAGCGGACCAATACTAATCGGTCGAGGACTTAACCAAGAAAGAAACGGTGAAGAAGGCAACAGAACAACTTACTTTAATACAGTACCAGTTTTGAGAGAACAATTTCTTTCAATTAAATAATGAATCAGCAAAGCATTTTTTCAACAAATTGCAAGTGAATCGAGGATGTAACTGAGCGAGCATCAGAATGTACTAATGTACATGAGGAGAAAAGTGAAGGAAACAGCCGAAGAGTCGCAACGTAAGTTGGCGAAAAAAAAGTGTGGTGGCGATAGCGAGAAGGATACACCTGTTCCCATGCCGAACACAGCAGTTAAGCTTTTCAGCGCCGAGAGTAGTTGGGGGTTTCCCCCTGTGAGGGTAGGACGTTGCCACGCGAGATTGATTCAAGTAAAAGAAGAACTATTGAAAAATAGTTCTTCTTTTTTTTGAATTCTAATCTTGCATAATAAAATAACTATCGGTATAATAAAGAGGGTGATAGTTATTAGGAATTTTAATAGATGGAGAAATCACAAGTGAATATAAAAATGAAATTTAGAAAAAAAATAGTTTTAATTAGTTGGATAGTGTTAATTTTTAATACAATGGCTGCTTGTCAGAAAAAAGAAGATCCATTAGTTAATCAAAAATTTAATTCTGTTAATGTTTCCTCAACCTTGAGGACTGAAGATGAGTTAGATACAACTGTATCTCCTGAGGCAGACCATATTGATGTTGCTTTTCCTTTTTATGAATTAAAAGTCGAGGGAAATATAAAAGGGTACTTATTGGGAACTATTCATGCTGGAAAATCAGAGATGTACCCCTTCCCGCTTGAAATTATTCAGGCAATTAATCAAAGTAGTGTTGTAGTTCAAGAAATTAATACTAAAGGATTTGATAATACTAAAGAACTTTTTTATCAGAAAAATTCATTTCCTACAGGTAGGGAATTATTAGCTAAGATGTCTGATGAAACAAGATCTATTTTTGAGAAACGACTAGGGGAAGTTGGACTTACAGAGAAATTCATTTCAGATTTAAATATGGGAGAGATTACTTATGAAATTGAACGCAAGCAAGAGAAAATTGGTTTGTCTGAAGCTAAGATGTCATATAGTTTTGGAGTAGAGAATATAGCACAAAATAAATTAACACATAGTGTAGAAGATATGGCTCTAGAAACATTAGAGGAACGATATCAAGTACTATATTTACCAATGAAGGAAATGCCTTTAGAAGAATGGGTTGCCGAATTTTCTAGTCTGGAAGACTCAAATAAAGAGTTAGTTGAAACTCTAAAAAGCTATATAAGTGGGAATATGGAAGCCAATACTTTTGTGTATCGTGATAAATATCCCCAAAAATTTACTCGTTTAGTTGATAGTCGGAATCAAGTTTGGCTACCAAAAATGACTAAATTAATGGAAGAAAACCGTCTTCCTTTTTTCATGGTAGGAGTTGGCCATTTTTATGGTGAAGGTGGTTTATTGACAATTTTGGAAGGCGCTGGTTATTCAGTTGAAGGGGTTTCTTTTATTACTAATTAATAGATTCTGTGGATTATTACAGAAAATTGTATATATTATAAAGAAATCTTTAAAAAATTAAAAAAATAACAAGTAATGTGCTCAATTTGTTTCTTATTTAGTGTGAAGATGATAAACTATAAATAGTACTAACTAAAAATTAGTATTAGCAAAATAAAGCAATTTATTGCTAAAAAGGACTGAATTTTATGAACCAAAAGAAAACGATTATTGGAGTGTTGGTTGCTGTTATAATTGTTCTACTAGGATTCTATATTTTTAAGAGTATAGGATATCAAAGTAAATTCCTACCTAGTACAGTAGTTGATGGTATTGCAATTGAGAATAAAACTATTTCTGAGGCGAATGGTGAGTTAAGAACTCATTATCGTGATAAAAAATTTGATGTTACTGAAAGTGGTAAAGAGTTATTTTCTTTTAAAGGAGAAGATATCGGAATTACCGATGATTTTACAAAAGATTTAACACAGTTAAAAAATGGACAAAATGCTTGGAGTTGGCCGTTACGAATGTTAAAAAACTCTGGAAATAAGAGTGAAATGAAAAATGTTTCGTATGATGAAGCAACGTTTGATAAATACTTTGCAACATTGCCATTAACAAACAGCGACAGAATTAAACCAGAAAATGCAAAAGTTGAAAAAACGGATGCAGGATTCCAAATTACTAAAGAAGTTCTGGGGGATACATTTGATTTAGAGAGTGTCAAGAAAGCTTTAACTTCAGGAGTAAATTCTGGAAAAGAAAAAATTGAATTGGATCAAAGCTATCAAAAACCGGCTGTTTATTCAGATGATTCTGCTTTAAAAGCTCGTTTGACTAAATTAGAGTCATTAAGTAAGCAAACAATTAACTATAATATAAGTGGTCAAAATGAAGCGGTTCCGGCTGCTACTTTAGTTAGTTGGTTAAGTGAAAGTCCTGAAGGTGAGATTACGGTTGATCAAGCAGCTGTCAGAACTTATGTACAAGGATTAAGTGATAAGTATAGTACGTATGAAAAAACGCGAGCGTTCAAGAGTACTCGACGTGGAGATGTTCAAGTCCCCCCTGGAACATATGGATGGACATTGCAAGTGGATAAAGAAGCTCCAGCGTTAGCGGCTGATATTTTAACAGGTACAGATTTAAAAGATCGTAAGCCAGTAGTTGCTGGATCAGGTTATGGTGTGGATATTGGTAACACTTACATTGAAGTCGATTTGGCTAATCAACATATGTGGTATTATCGTGATGGTGCAGTTGTATTGGAGACCGATGTTGTTACAGGTAAACCAGCAACTTCAACTCCAGCAGGTGTTTTCACAGTATGGAATAAGGAACGTAATGCAACTCTAAAAGGAGAAGATTATGCGACTCCAGTTGATTATTGGATGCCGATTGATTGGACAGGTGTTGGTTTACATGACTCACCTTGGCAACCGGCTTATGGTGGAACTTTGTATCAAACAGTTGGTTCCCATGGATGCGTGAATACACCGCCAGGAATCATGACTCAGCTTTATAATACAGCTGATTTAGGAACACCGGTATTAGTCTTTTAAATTTTATAAGTAAGACTTGTCTAGTTTTTTTGCTAGAGGGGTCTTGCTTTTTTTATTGACATGTAATGCATTACATATGATAAGATGAAGTTAGTAAAACGTTATCAAAAATGATAGATAAGTAAACAAAGGGGGAAGTTAACGAATGACAACTGAATCAAATTTTCCAAAGAACTTTTTATGGGGTGGCGCGGTTGCTGCCAATCAATGTGAGGGAGCTTATCTAGCAGATGGCAAAGGTTTATCGCCAGTTGATATCTTACCTGATGCGGCCCATGGTCGTTGGGATGCTTTAACAAATCCTAAAAAAGCAATGGAAACTAACTATGATTTTTATCCAAGTCATGAATCAATTGACTTTTATAATCGCTATAAAGAAGATTTAAAAATGTTACATGAAATGGGCTTTAAAACCTTTAGAACATCAATCTGTTGGGCACGTATTTTTCCTAATGGTGATGATAAAGAACCGAATGAAGCTGGTTTGAAATTTTATGATGACTTATTTGATGAGTGTCATAAATATGGTATTGAACCATTAGTAACAATTAATCATTTTGATACACCGGTTGCTTTATTTAAAAATTATGGTGGTTGGAAAAATCGTAAATTAATCGAGTTTTATTTAAATTACTGTGAAGTTATTTTCAAACGTTATAAAGGAAAAGTTAAATATTGGATGACATTCAATGAAATTAACATGATTCTACACATTCCTTTCTTTGGTGGTGGAATGGATGTTAGTGATGAAGCAAATCCTAAACAAGTAAAATATCAAGCAGCTCACCATCAATTAGTGGCATCGGCTATGGCAACTAAGCTCGGTCATGAAATTGATGCGGATAACCAAATTGGTTGCATGTTGGCTGCAGGTTCAACTTATGCAAATACTTGTGATCCTAAAGATGTTTGGGCAGCACTTGAAGCTGATCGTGAAGGCTACTTCTTTATTGATGTTCAAGCTCGTGGTTATTATCCAAGCTACAGCAAACGTTTCTTTAAAGAAAATAATATCGAACTTGAGATTCTTGCAGGTGATTTAGAAGTGATTAAAGAAAATACAGTAGATTATGTTTCATTTAGTTACTACTCTTCTCGTTTAGCAAGCGCTGATCCAGAAGTAAACAGCACAACTGAGGGAAATGTATTTGCTTCACTTAAAAATCCATACTTGGAAGCAAGTGAATGGGGCTGGCAAATTGATCCACTTGGTTTACGTGTTACGATGAATGAAATCTACGATCGTTATCAAAAACCATTATTTGTAGTTGAAAATGGTTTAGGTGCTGTTGATACTGTTGAAGCAGATGGTTCAATTAACGATGATTATCGTATTGAATATTTGCGTGAACATGTCCGTGAAATGGGCGAAGCAATTGCTGATGGTGTTGAATGTTGGGGCTATACTCCTTGGGGCTGTATTGATTTAGTCAGTGCTGGAACTGGGGAAATGAAAAAACGTTATGGCTTTATCTATGTGGATAAAGACAATGATGGCAATGGAACATTAGATCGCAAGAAGAAAAAATCTTTCGACTGGTATAAAAAAGTTATTGATACTAATGGCGTAGACTTGTATTAAATGGATTTGAAAAGTTCGTAATTCTTTTTTATTAAAGAATTGCGAATTTTTTTATTTTATAAAAATAAATATTGGAATTTATTATAATATATGTTATTGTTAATTTGTAGATAATTATAATTATCTTAGGGGGAGACTGGTAGCAGTTAACCAGTAAAATAGCTGTAATAAAAAAGTGGAGGTTTTTAATATGCAAAAAGTATTAGAAAAAGAACAACGTCAAGTAAATGGTGGAACTTGCTGGCATTGGAATTGTAGCGTCAATGGCTTTTCGTCTACCCATTACTCAGCTTACTCAAGTGCAACTTATCAAGGAGGTATCCATGCTGGAAAGTATGGTCACCAAAAAAATATGAGTTTCAGTGGTATTAGTGCTCCTGGACATCCATATTAAGACATACTTAGCTTCCTCTACTGCGGGGAAGCTATTTTTTAAAAAAGGAGTACTTTTATGCGTATAAAAGGAATTAGGCAACATGATAGGCAAGATTGTGGTATCGCGTGTTTGGCTACAATATTTAGTTATTACGGATTGGCTACACCATTTGGCAAAATTCGAGAAGTTGCTAAAGTAGATCAGAATGGATCAACTATCTATGGCTTAGTTGAAACAGCAAAAAAATATGGATTTGAAGCAGAGTCGCTTAAAGGTGATTTTTCACAACTTAATGATAGTATTAAAAGTAAAGAACTGTCAGTCCCATTTATAGCACATATTATTAAAGATCATGTATTAGAACATTATGTTGTTGTTCAAAAAATTGATAAAAATAGATTAACTATTTTTGATCCTTCAGATACACAAAAAAAAATTGAATATGAAGATTTTAAAAAATTATGGACGGGTTATATCGTTACAATTCAAAAAACAGAAAATGTTCAAAAAAATAACACTCAATTAAATAAATATAGTAATTATTTTAAACTAGTTTTTTCAAACAAGAAATATTTGTCTATTGTTTTAATGTGCTCTTTAGTTATTACAGTTTTATCAATCATCAGTTCTTTTATTTATAAAAGAGTGATTGATAATTATATTTTGGGAAATGGAATAAATAATATTAACCAAAGTTCTGTTTTTGATAAAAAAGGAAATCAAATAGAGAATATATTTAGTAATATGAACAGTCTATTTATTGCTTTTTTTATTCTGATAATCTTTCAAGTTACTTTTGTAATATTAAGGAGTGTTTTTGTTTTAGTTATATCAAAGAAAATAGATGGTGAGCTTATAGAATCGTATTTCCAAAAAATTCTATTACTACCTTTATCTTTTTTTAATAATCGAGATACTGGGGATATTATTTCACGTTTTCAAGATATTTCAGATATAAGATTTTTAGTTTCGGGTGTAGGAATTAAATTAATTATGGACTTTATGACATCAATTATTGGCGGAGTTATTTTATATAGAATCAGTTCTACTCTTTTTTACTTAGTTGCATCAATTTTGGTTGTTTATTTGATAGTTGTTTTAAGCTATAAGCAACCTATTCAAAAATTTAACAGAAAAGTGAAGAAAGAGTATACTAAAGTTATTTCATTGTTGAAGGAAACGGTTGACGGTATGGAAACTATAAAATCACTTTCTGCCGAAGAAAGACTGACACAGAAATTTTTTTCAAGAGTGGCTGATTTTTTGAAGGATAATTATAAATTAGGAATATTGGATGCTTTTCTTAGTTCAAAAGTACTAGGAATCGAAACAGTAGGGATATTGTTGATTCTGTGGTTGGGAAGTAACTTTGTTCTTCAAGGAAAGATTACACTTGGAGAATTAATATCTTTTGAAACATTAGTTTATTTTTTTATGAATCCAATAAAAAGTTTAATTGAAACATTTCCGACTATTCAAAAAACGGTTATTACTGTTGAAAGAATGAATGACATTATGGAATCAACTACAGAACAAGAACAGCTTGAGCGAAATTTTACTGATCAAATTGATTGGGAAAGTTTAAAATTTTGTAATGTTTCTTTTGCATACGGTTACCGTCAAACAATTTTTAATTCGCTTTCTTTCTCTTTAATACAAGGAAAACGATATGCAATTATAGGGGAAAGTGGTAATGGAAAAACAACTTTAGTGAAGTTGTTATTAGGATTTGAATTAGTTAGTAGTGGTGAGATTATGGTAGATAATGTTTCTCTTGATACAATTCCTCTCAATGAAATTCGGAAAAATATTTTATATGTTTCCCAAACAGTTTTTTTGTTCAATGGAACGATTAAAGAAAACTTATTATTAGGTAATAATGATATAGATACAGTTTTTTTTGAGAATATATGTTTTGGTTGTGAAATTGTTGATATTTTAGAGAATATGCAAATCAGCCTCGATTATATTATTAGTGAAAACGGTAAAAATTTATCGGGTGGACAGCGTCAAAGAATTGCTCTTGCTAGAGCATTGTTGAAAAAACCGAAGATACTAATTCTTGATGAAGCAGTGAATCAACTAGACAAAGCGATGGCAAAAAGAATCTTGCAATTTATTGCGCACCAGTTTCCAGCTATTATTTTTATTCAGATTGTTCATGATCTAGAGTTTTTGAGTGATTGTGATTATGTTCTATCGTTAATGAGAGAAGACACAGGGGAAGTTAATCAAGTAAAAATAGAACAGGGAGATAACTATGTATAAAAAAAATATTTTTAAAATAGGATTTATTAGTGCATTGGCTTTACTAATTATTAGTGGTTGCAGCAGTAGTGAAAAAAAGGCAGATACGGAAGAAAATGAGATAGAAATAGCCAAAGTAGCCTACAAAGAAAATGTGTTAACATTACCAGATAATATTGGTGAAGTAATGGATGTAGTTGTGAACGAAGAGAAGCAACTGATGTTTGTAGGAAAAGATAAAAAAAGTCAAAAAGTAACTTTATGGAAGTCTTTAACGAATGGTGATAGTTGGGAATTAGTTGAAGACCTTACACTGAAATTAGAAGGAATTAATATTGAACATATGGATATTCGTTTGACAGACACTAATCGAGGTGTTATTCGGACATTTATTGAGGGCGATAGTGAAGAATCGGAGAATCAGGATCATGAAGAGAGTGAACATACTCACGAGGAAGAGCAAAAAGTATACTTCTTAGCAACTGATTTTTCGATAACACCAGCCTCAAAAGAAGTAAATGAGACCGTTAGTCATGAACAAATTCAGTCTCTTACTTGGGCAGATGATAATCAATTAATTGCAACAGGAATTGATGGAACATTTTTAATTGATAGTCAAAATGGGCAAGCTAAATCTATTTTTTCGAAGAATGAATTAGTTTTATCTTACGAGATGACGAAGGAGTCGGGTTACTTCTTAACAACTGAAGGAATGAAAAGTGTTGACTTGAAAACGGGTGGAGAGAATAAATTGAAATCTCTATTTGCCAAAACAGCAACAGTACTTAAATCATTAGAATCTCCAAGTAATAGCATATTCTCATTTGTAGGAGATAATCCAGATACAATTTATTTGGCAAATCAAAATGATATTATGGAAGTGACGCAGGATAAAGCAAAGGTCTTATTTAGTAAAAATAAAACAGTGCTAGGTGATGCACGAAATTTATTACGTGAGGTGCTATCTTTGGAGAATAAACAGTTATTGGCAGTTGCTATTACTGACGAAGGCTCAACCTTGATCCGCTATGAACCTACAGAAAACAACGTTAAAGAAACTAAAAATATATTGAAAATTTATGCATTGACAGAAGATGAGTTTATGAAAAAAGAGTCTGTTCGTCAGGCTATAAGTTTATATCAAAAACTTCATGAGGATAGTGAAGTTATCTTAGAAATTGGTGTTTCAGATAATGAAATGTCTACGGACGAAGCTTTGAAAGTTTTGAATACAAAAATAGCTAGTGGCGATGGTCCAGATATATTACTTTTAGATGGACTAAACGTCGATAAGTATGTAGAGCAAGGATCTTTATTAGATATTTTTGATGTGGTAAAAGACAATAGTACATCAGAAAACTTTACGAATGTGTTTTCTGCATATCGAGATAAAGATGCTTATTACGGTGTACCCATGACGTTCTCATCTATGAGTTTATATGGTCCGCAGGAAATAGTAGATAATACGGATTCAATTGAAGCTTTTACTGCTAGTCTGATTCAACTTTCAAAAGAAAGTAAAACGCCTATTTTTGAAAACTGGAATTTTGATTATGTTGCAACTATCTTATATCGTACCTATCTGGCTCAAAAGGAAGAAGATTTAAAAGAAGGGGATATTCAATTATTCTATTCATCCTTGAAAAAGTTGTACCAAGAAGTAGACATGAAACCGACAACTAGCAAAAAGTTAAGTGAAACGTCCATTTTACCTGTGGGTAGAGGTAATGTAGATATTGTTATTGCTGGAGAAGCTCAAATGGCTGTTGATTATATTGACAATCCTTATGTCATTCGAGGTTATGAACTTGCTGAAATCAGCCAGAAGCAATCTGTTACATTTTTAAAAAATAAAGAAAAAAGTTATTATATTCCTCAAAATATTTTAGGAGTGCTGAAAACAAGTACTCGTCAGGATGAAGCGAAACAGTTTATTTCTTATGCTCTATCACAAGACGTACAGTCTACTATTAACTATTCTGGTATTCCAATTAACAAAGAGGCTTTTAAAACGAGTCTTCGTGAATTGAAGTCAACAGGGATAGAGGAAATTCGTACGGAAGCTGGCGGCAAAGTAAAAGTACCATTTACGGGATTTGATGACGAAGCAATTACAAAATGGGTAACTAATTTTGAAACATTAAATACGGCAGTAACAGCTGATGAGGTTGTTTTCAGAATTTTAATTCAGGATATGGATAAAATCATGAAAGGGGATCTATCTGTTAAGGATGGTGTCAAAAATGCAATACGTAAAATAAAACTTTATCAAGCAGAATAAAGTGGTAATCAATAAAAGTGAGGAGGAAATAGATGAAGAAAGTAAAAATGATTCATTTTTTTATCGTTCCTAGTTTGTTAGGTGTTTTCTTTTTGTATTTACTTCCTCTTTTTCAAATTATTTTTAGCGTGATGACTCAACAAGCAAGTAAAAGGTTTGTTGGGTTAGATAACGTTTATTTAATTTTAAAAAATGAAGCTTTTCTATTAGCATCAAAAAATACACTTCTTTTTATGGGTATTTCCATTCCGCTTTTAATGGGAAGTTCATTACTTTTTTCCATGGTTTTGCATAAAATGGTAGGCATATTTCAACAGTTTAAAGTTTGGTATATTCTTCCATTGGCTATCCCGGCGGTATCCTTATCTTTTTTCTGGAACTTTTTTTTTAGTTCCTCTGGTATGTTGAATTCACTTTTTAATAGTCGGATTGATTGGTTAAATACTAGATTTAGTTTTTTAGTTATTGTGTTTATCTTTATTTGGAAAAATTTTGGTTATATGGTTATTTTATGGTTGGGTGGCATGGCCAGTATATCCAAATCAATGATTGAGGCAGCACGAATAGATGGAGCAAATGAGCGAGCTATTTTTTTACGAATTATTTTGCCTAATTTAAAGCTAACGGCTTTTGTTGTTTATCTATTATCAATTATTAATTCATTTAAGATTTTTCGTGATGTTTATGCACTAGCGGGGGATTATCCAAATGAACAGATTTATTTGTTGCAGCATTTATTTAACAACTGGTTTAGAGATTTTGAATTAGATAAGATGTCAGCAGGAACCGTTTTATATGTACTTGCGTTGGTAGTAATCTTATTGCCAGTACAAAAGAGTATAGAAAAAATGTAGGAGCTTACCAAGATGAAAAAAAAGATACTTTGTTTTACCGTGCTAATTGTGACGTTATATCCAATTTGTTTTGTATTTTTAGGTTCGTTGATGGGTGATGATGAGGTGAAAACTTATTTAGAATTGCTAGATAGTTCGTATTCAAATTCATTTGTTTCTTTATGGTTTTTCCCAAACTTTCCCACGCTAAAATCATATGTTGAATTATTAGTTGATACGCCAGCATTTTTTGTTGTATTTTGGAATTCAGTAAAGTCGACTACGTTCATCCTAGTTGGTCAAGTTCTTATTAACGTACCTGCTTCTTGGTGGTTTGCACAAAGCACGTTTAAAGGGAAGCAATGGTTGTATCGTCTGTATATTGTTTTGATGGTACTCCCTTTTGTGGTCATGATGTTGCCGCAATACATTATGTTGAAGCAGCTTGGGTTATTGGATACATTGTGGGCAATTATATTACCAGCAATTTTTTCGACGTTATCTATTTTTATTATTTATCCTTATTTTAAAGCGATTCCTAGAGCAATTATAGAATCAGCAAAAATAGATGGAGCCAATGAATGGCAAATTTTTTCAAGAATTGGAGTTCCGATTTGTTTGCCAGCAATTATTATTTCGATTATGCTTAATCTTTTTGAATATTGGGGCAGTGTAGAACAAATCATTGCTTTTATCAAAAATCAATCTCTTTGGACGCTCCCTTTATTTATTTCAAGTATTCAAGTAAATAAAGCTAATTTAGCATTAGTGTCGGCAGTGATTGTAATGGTGATCCCGTTGCTGTTTACATTTTTAAGTCAACGTTATTTAACAAATGGGCTATTAAGCAATGCAGAGGAGAAATAGATGAAAGAAAAAACGATGCAAAAGAAGTTAATTTATTTTTTATCTTTGTTTATGATAGTAATGTTTGGTTTTACTTTTTTGTCAAAATCAATGAATAGTTTAACAATTCCTAAAGTATCTGTGGTTAATTTGGAGAGCAAGATCTTGACAGATGAATGGATTGCAACGGGAATAGTGAAAAAATCTAAGAATGTTCCTATATTTACGGAGGAAGATCAACGAATAAAGGATATTTATGTTAATTTGGGACAAAATGTTACAAGTGAAACGCCTTTATTCCAAGTAGATTTGGATTATTTGAATCAAAAAATTGCTGAAAAGCAAAAAGAATTAGATAAACAACAACAGATTGTAAATTCTCAAAATACTAGAACTCAAAATGATGTAGATATGAAAAATTTGAAAATTACTCAAGCGAAAGAAGCGTATAGCCAGGTAGTTGAAATAGAAGACCAAAAAATAAGGAGTGCAACAAAAGAAGTGGAAGAGACTTCTGTAGAGTTAAAGAAACAAGAGAATCAATCAAATATTGAATTAAAAGCGGTATATGAAGAGAAGCAACGGAGTTTGGAATCTGCAAAAACAGAAAAAAATAGTGCTGTTTTACAAGCACAGCATTTAATAGAATTGGCTGAACAAGAACCGAATAACGTAGAAATAGATACGGCTTCAATTGATTTGGAACAAGCTAACGAAGCGCTGCAACGTTTAGTGAATTTGAAAGAAGCGAATGGAATTGTAAAAGCGCAAATGGCTGGAATTGTTTCAAAGGTAGCTGTGTTAATTGGTGGCGTAACCTCTCAAGAAGCAGTCGTTTTAATTGAAGATGGAGGCTCAACTAGCATCTTATCAATGGAAGTTGACAAGATGAATAAGGAATATGTTAAGGTTGGGCAAACAGGTAAGGTTACTGGAATTACTAAAAATGGAGTTGAAAGATTGCAAGATGTTGCAACTGTTCTTGAAGTAAAGCCAAATGCAGAAAATCAAGGAATATTGGATGTTAAGGTAGAATTAAATGATGAAGAATTTGAGTATGATTCTGTTGGTACATTTTATATAGAAAAATCTTCTCAAAAATATCCTTACACGATTCCAACAGATGCAGTTCATGAAGGAAAGAATGGATTTTATGTTCTAGTGGTAGATGAAAAACAAAGTATTCTGGGTAATGAAAAGGTAGCTAAAGAAGTAGCTGTTAAAATTTTAGCGCGAACGCCAACGACGGTGGCTATTCAGGAAAATAAGTTATTAGCTGATGAAGAAATAGTCATGATTATTAATAAAACCATTGTAGATGGAGACAAAATACGGGTTATTGAAGGATCTACTAATGATGAATAAACAAAATCCGCAACGACGTTTATTTTTTTCTATGATGGTATTACTGTTAAGTTTGTGGATGTATTATAAAGCATCTATAAACTTAGTTGATTTAAAAGAGTACTCTGAAACAATCTCTATTTACTCCAGCACAGCTACGATTGATGAAACTAAAATACAAAAAATACTACAGAATAACAAAACGTTTTCTGATTCGGTTGATTTAGTTATTTGGAATGAATTTGAAGGCGAGTCTGTTACAAATCCACGCTTGTTCAGAAATGAAACGACTGGAATATTAATTGCTTCGGGACAGATAAATCTGTTATTTGGAGAAGATGTAAAACTAATGGAGATGGACAAAGAGGGCGGTGTGATTTCAAAAGGTTTGGCAGAAAAGTTGTTTGGTGATACTCGTGTAGTTGGTAAGGAATTTATGTATCAACAAAAGACTTATAGTGTTCGACAAGTTTTGACAAATGTTAAAGAGAATTTAGTTGTAATCCGACCACAGATAAATTCAGATAAAAGACTAAATACAATAACTGCGATGAAGCCTAATTCTGTGATTTCTCCTAATACATTAAAAAGTAAATTAAGTAATCGTTATGAACTTAATGGGGAACTAACGGAATTTAACTTATTGACGGGGTTGTTGACATTGTATTTATATATTCCGTTGATTTATGTAACATTTGATATGCTTAGGTTGGGTAATGTAATTATTGAAGATTTTGATTATACAAAACAAGAATATCTGCCGATGCAAGGTCTTCTCAAAGTTTTCTTATGGGCTTTAGTAATAGGCGTTTGGTCTTATTTTCTTAATCGAAATAATAGTATTTCAAGTGATTATATTCCTTCACAGTGGTCTGATTTTGATTTTTTTATGCGATTAGGATCAGAAAAAATTGAGGCTTTGAAAGATTTTGTCCGAATGCCGAAACGCTATTTTGAAATGTGCTATTTAAACTATACGCGTCAAGTGCTTATTTATAATTTTTTAGCTATTCAATTTTTAAAATGGAGTTTTAAATTACAGAGATCTGTACAAAAAAAGACTGCGATTAAGTTAATTAAATAAAAATCAGCAAAAATGCATGGCATCATTGATCAATGAATGCCATGCATTTTTAATTAAAAGATTAAGCGACTAATTCCCATGGTCCCCATTGTTCAGCACCAGGAATATTGTTTTGTGTCCAATATTTAGCTTTATACGTTTTGCCATTGTATGAAACTTGATCGCCAGCGGCATAAGCTTTTGTGGCATCCCAAGCTGGAGCTGTTGGTGTTGTCGTTGTTCCAGTTGTGACAGCTAGTGCTTCGCTTTTGGCAGAAGTATTCCCACTTGCATCAAAAGCAGTGATTTGGTAGCTGTAATTTGTAGCAGATTTTAGACCAGTATCAATGAATTTAGTTGTTGCACTTGTGCTAATTTCTACTCCATCACGATAAATTTTGTAACCTGTAACTTTTGTGTTATCTGTTGAAGCAGTCCAATTCAGCTCTAATTGATTACCAGCAATATTGCTAGCTTTTAGTGTAGTTGGTACAGTTGGAGCCTCTTTGTCACTTGGATCTGGAGTAGGTGCATCATTTTTATAGACAACTTGTTGGCTTAATTCAGAACTATTCTTCGCCATTTTTTGTGCTAGTGTAATTTTATTAATACGGCTAATGTCCGCAGTTGCTGCACTTGATTTCAGGCGGAAAGTATATGAAGCCCCTTGTGGAATAGTTTGTGCATCGTAAACTCCTGATAAATCAACAATAGTATTCCCATCTGCAACTGTAACGGTTCCTGCTTTGTAGTCGCCAGCGGTTAGAGTCTCAGCACTGTTTGTTGGAATATAGAATTTAGGCAATTTAATTGTTTCAAAGGCAAGTTCTGTTGTTTTTAGGACTTCGTTAGTTTCATCAGCCTTTTCGTTATTTTTGACTGTAACTTCATAGCCAACGCCATTTTCACTGTAAGGCGTAACTGTTACTGCAACGTTTAAATCAGCATAAACAGTTGTGTTTTTTGGTAAGGCAGTGTCGCCAAATAGTCCGGTTTTGATGCCTTTCGTCAATTCATCTCGTTGGGTTGACGTTGTCGCTTTATCTTGTGATTGCATCCAAGAAATAACTCCGCCTAATTGCTGATCTTTTACATATTTCGTTTTAAATCCAATCGATTTTAAGTTATCGTAGGTGAAAAATTCACCTGTTTTTTTGCTGTATAGATACGGTGCTTTTGCTACATCATCCCAATACTCAGTTAAGCCATCAGTTTTAGCAAATAAACTATCTAAACTGCGATAAGCCCAAACTCCGCCAGCACGTCCACCATCTCCAGTAGTTAATGCTTTTTCATTTTTAGCTCCATAAGTTGGAGATAAATCTGCATCTTTATTGTTTTGTTCCGCTTTTTGGAAAAGTCCAGGTTGTGCTTCGTTCGTTCCAGCTGCAACTTTATTCCAGCCACGAGTATAGAATGCTGAACCAATGACGATTTTTTCTGAAGGAATTCCTTGTTTGGTTAAATAGCCTACAGTTTGATCAACTGAAAGTCCTTGAGCATAATCAGGATCAGCTGGATTACCGTAAAGAGAAGTATGGTGTCCACTTGTTGGGCTCCAAGCACCTTTCATATCGTAGGTCATCATATTTGCAAAATCAATGACTTTGAATAGTGCCGGTAAATCAATTCCTTGTGCTAGCGTTGCCTGTGAAGCTGGAAGAGCAACAGTTAGTTCGTATTTTTTATTTAATTGAACACCTTGTTTATCTAGAGCGGTTCTTAAATCCTGCATTAACGTAATATAGTTGGCTTTATCTGCAGGTGATGCATTAGGTGTACCTTCGTCATTTTTGTTATCCACTTTATCAGGCTGTCTAACAGATGTCGGATACTCCCAATCCACATCAACAAAGTCCATATTGGTATATTTTACAAATTTCATGACGTTTGCAACAAAATTAGCTCGAGCTGTGGCATTTGCTCCAATGGCTGCAAAGTTTGCTGACTTAGACCAACCGCCTAAGGAAACGCCAAGCTTTAAGTTAGGATTTGTTACTCTCAAATCTTGTAAAGCATTTAATACACCGGCATTAGGCGCGCCCCACTGTACGCCTTCTTGTCCAACGGGAGCTCCAACAGCTGCATCTTTATCGGTGAATTTCAAATTTCCACTGCCATCAAAATCAAGAAAAGCAAAGTTCAAATGTGTTAACTGACTAGCTGGAATGTCTTTAGGATAGAAGTTGCCTTCACCACCCCAAATTGACCAATCGCCATAATACATCACGTTTCGGTAAGGCGCTGTTGCGTCAGTTGTTGCTGCATTTGCTGGAAGCGGCGCGACTAAAACGCTTGTGGTTGTTGCTACGCCTAAACTTAAACCTAATGCTAAAACAGATACTGAACCAAATATTTTTTTCATATTCATTTCTATTTCTCCACCTTTTTAGTTAGTCACTTTATTTGGATAAAGCGCTTTTATTAATTTGATTAAATTTAGTTAACTAATTTCCAAACAGCAGCCACACCAGGGGTTTCACCTTTAGTCCACCACTGTGCTTGATAGGTTTTTCCTTGATAGATGACTTTATCACCACCAACATACGTTGCAGTTGCACTCCATGTTGTTTGTGGTTCGGCAAGGGTTGTGGCTGTAATAGGATTACTGATTGCTGATTTATTACCAGCAGCATCAACTGCCTGAACAGTGAAATTATATGCTGTACTTGCAGTTAAACCAGTTGCATTATAAGCATTTGAACGAGATTCTCCGATTAATTTTCCATTTGCTGTAATTAAATATTTTGCCACTCGGATATTGTCTGTGGAAGCTGTCCAGCTTAATCCAACTTGATTAAAGTCTATAGAGGTTGTTTTTAATGCAGTTGGTTGTGTGGGTGCAGTTGTGTCTGGAACAGTCGAGCCAGTGCCAATTAAATCGGCGTAAGAATTAGCGAATCCACCATTGTAGTTAATGCCAGCACTGTTTTTTCCTTGATCCCAGTTAACCGACCAAGTCATCAATCCTTTTACAAGGTTTCCATCGGCTTTTAATTGGTCAAATACTTGATAAACTACTTGTGGATCTTTAACAAAACCACTTGCTGCGGCATCGTTATTAGCAGGAATTCCAAGAACTAATTTATTAGCAGGGATTTGAAGATAACCACGAGTCCCGTGAATCAAAGAGTCTGCCATGTAATATAAGAATTCAAACTTTTTACTATCATTATTTTGAGCATACCAACCGGTGTCTACTGCCACTCCATCACCACCTTGATTGTATAATTGAGGTGCAATGAAATCGTAATAACCGTCTAGGGAAGAGATGTATTTAGAATAAGGTGCATTTGGTTTTAAATATGGAAATTCAGGAGCCATTGAAATAATAAAGTTTTTTCCTTCAGCACGATAATGATCTTTTACTAGCTTTAAGGCTGCAGGAATTACAGTTTGATTGTCGCCAGCGGTAATGGCTGATTGTTCTAAGTCAATATCTAGTCCATCAAAGCCATACGTTTCAACTTGACGAATCAATTCATTTGCAAAGGCTTGTTCCATACCAGCATGTAGTTCAATGTGAGCATCCGCGCCACCTAATGAAATTAAGACAGGTCGTCCTTCTTTATTGAGCTCGCCAACTTGTGCTCTGAATTCAGCGTCTGTGCCGGTTTCTGGTTTAAAAGTTGGTACTCCAGCACCTTTCATAAAGGCAACGGCGACAACGTTATAGGCTTTTGGAACTTCACGTAAAGCTAAATCAGCCGAAGTTCCTTGTTGATAGCCATCCTTACCTTTAGATAACCAGCTATGATAGAAACCCATTAATACTTGTTTATTTGAAATATCTGGCATAATAGATGCATCATCATTTGTTGCAGCCTTACTAGTTAGTCCACCTAATGATAAACTTGTTAATATTATTGTTCCGACTAAAACTCCTTTTAGATAACTTTTCCTTTGCATTTTGAATGTTCCTCCTTTGTTATTTTTAGAAAAATGAAATTAACTATATTATGCAATTTCTTTTTCTATATTGATTAACAAATAAACAAAATGCAAATATCGTGCCAATTAAAATGTTATATAAAACGCTTTCGATAGTATGCTTTTTCTAACACACTAATTTATACACACTAAAAAAAGCTTTACAATGATTACACAAATATGATTTTCAAGATTCTTTTTTGATTACAAAAATAATTTGATGAATTAAAGCAGTTTTATGAAAAAGATTAAAGAATGATTAGAGGTAATGTGTTTAGTAAATCTTAATAATTGAAATATTTCAATTATGAATGCCCTAAAATAGGCGTTAAAGGTGCTTAGTCAAGAGATTGCAACCTGTTTGTTACCAAAAAGAAAATTATTAAGAAGTGATTATATGCTATACTACGAAAAGTAAGTAAATAAGCAAACATAAATGATAGATGTAAAATAAATAGTACTAAGTTAATGGAGGATATTAATTTGAACAAAAAAATAATTCAAACAGTTGTTTTAATCGCTTTGCTAGCAGCACCTTTTGCAGCAAGCACAACAGTTTTCGCGGACTCTTTTGACACGAAAATTCAAGAGCAGGATCAAAAAATTAATGATTTGAAAAATAAAACGAACAATACAAAAACAGACTTAGAAAAAATCAATGATTCAGTTGTTGCTAATGAAGAGAAATCAAAACAAATTTTAGTTGATATGCAAGCAACTCAAATTAAGGTCGATACTTTGCGCCAAGAGAATCAGGATTTAACAGATAAAATTGAGCAACGCACAGAAAAGTTAGAGAAGCAAGCTCGTGTCGTCCAAGTTAATGGAGATACTCAAAACTATGTTGATTTTATTTTAGAATCAAAATCAATGTCAGATATTATTGGCCGAATTGACGTTGTAGCGCAGATGGTTTCTGCTAACCGGACTATGGTTAAGCAACAGTCAGATGATAAAGCTAAAGTTGTTGCTCAAGAAAAACAAATGGAGAAAAAAGGTCAAGAACAAAAAGTTTTAGCTAATGATCTAGCTAAGACACAAGAAAAATTGGCTTCTCAAAAATTAGAAAAAGAGGCAATTGTCGCTCAATTAGCAGCGGATACAGCTACAGCTGAAGGGGATAAAGAAAAATATTTAGCTCAAAAAGCTGCTGCTGAAAAAGAAGCAGAAGAGTTACGTATTGCTAAAGTTGCTGCAGATAAAAAAGCTGCAGACAATGCTGAGGCTGCTCGAGTACAACAATTAGCAGTGGCTGCAGCAGCCAAAGCTTCAACTCCAACTCAAGTTGCATCAGCGCCAGCAGCCAATCCAACACCTGCTCCATCTAATACAGGTGGCGGCGGTAGTAGCACGGCTCCCGTTACTGGCGGAGCTTATGGAATGCCGGTGAATAGTCCGGTTTCATCTGCTTATGGTTCACGTGAAGGGTATGATGCAAATGGTTTCCATAAAGGGATTGATTTTGGTAGCCCTGTAGGAACTCCAGTGTATGCATCAATGTCAGGACGAGTAGTTATTGCACAATATGATGGAATGCCAGTTTCTGGTTATGGAATTGCAACAGTGATTCAACATGATAATGGGACATGGACATTATATGCACATCAATCTTCACAATCTGTAAAAGTTGGCGATACTGTTACTAAAGGTCAACAAATTGGTTTGACAGGTGCAACTGGACAAATTTCGGGTCCACATTTGCATTTTGAAATCAGAACTTCACAAAATGGTGGAATGGGTAATGTTGTTGATCCAGCACCGTTGTTAGGTTTGTAAGATTTGAATAGAAAAAATAGTTCTATACAATACTGAAATTTTCAATATTGTGTAGAGCTGTTTGTTTTTTTAGTAGATGAGATTTAGAAGTAAGTTAGTGGCACGAAATTTTTTATGTTTATTGAAAAAATTTGTCATTTTAATTTAAAATGAATTGTAAAATTAGCGTATTTCAAAAAAAAAAAATTAAAAATGAATTAGAGCGAGCGTGCTTTGTGCCATGGTAATTTAACCTTTCTGGCGGGTTTTCAGATGAACGTACTATAAAGTGTAAAAAAAAATAAGAAAAAACAATTGACAGATGACGAAATCTTTTCTATACTAGGGTCAATTCAAAAATTTAGTTATGGAGTGAACGAATATGAATCTTTCTACTACTATTAAACGACAATTGAATAATCGTTACTTTAGCTATTTTAGATAGGTTTGTAGTCATGACACTCATGGATGCAAACACAGACACTGTTTGTATCTATGATGGCTAGGGAATTTTAAGTTGACCAAATTCGCCACATAGATTTGTAAGAAATCTAATGTGGCTTTAATATTTTTACAGGGGTGTTTCTCCTGTAGGGGAAGCATCCACTTTAGATTTTTGATAAATCTGAAGTGGATGCTTTTTTGTTAGCCGAGATCAAATTACTGTTCAATCTAAGTTTTATGAATCCATTACAAGAAAAGTCAGGAGGAAGTTAATTATGTCAGAACGAATTACGGGTCATACTCAGTTGGTTGGATTATTTGCAACACCGATTCGTCACAGTATTTCACCGCAAATGCAAAATGAAGCCTTTGCTAGGTTAGGGTTAGATTATGCGTATCTAGCATTTGAAGTTGGAAAAGCTGAACTTCCAGCGGCAATTCAATCAATTAAAACATTGGAAATGCGAGGGGCGAACCTTTCGATGCCCAATAAGCAATTGGCTTGTGATTACATGGATCATTTATCACCAGCAGCAAAATTAGCTGGTGCGATTAATACAATTGTCAATGATGACGGTGTTTTAACGGGTCATATTACAGATGGAACAGGATTTATGAGTAGCTTGCAGATGAATCGGATTGATATTATAGGGGAACAGATGACGATTCTAGGTGCAGGTGGTGCAGCTACAGCGATTATTATCCAAGCGGCTTTGGATGGTGTGAAAAAGATTTCAGTATTTAATGCGAAGGATGGTTTCTTTGCTAGTGCTACTGAAAAGATGGCTGAGATTCAAGCAGAGACAAATTGTGATATTCAGTTACACGATTTAGCGGAAGTGGAAAAGTTAGCTAAAGAAATTGCTACCAGTGCTATTTTAGTAAATGCAACTGGGGTTGGAATGAAACCGTTAGAAGGTCAATCATTAATCACTGATCCTGAATTATTAAGATCAGATTTAGTAGTGGCAGATGTTATTTATACACCAAGCGAAACAGCGTTACTAAAATTAGCTAAGGAACAAGGCTGCCAAACCTTAAATGGTTTAGGAATGTTATTAGGTCAAGGTGCAGCTGCTTTCAAATTATGGACAGATCAAGAAATGCCGATTGAAGAAATTAAAGAACTACTTTTCTAAATAAACTAAAACAAACAATAGGAGGAAATATAAATGATTATTATTATGCAAGCTAACGCAACTTTAGACGAAATTAATGCAGTGGTGAAACGTGTTGAAAAAGAAGGTTTGAATGTACAAATGAACGATGGTGAAGAACGGATGGTTATCAGTGTAGTTGGTGATACGCGTAAAGCACAAGATGTTCAATTTGCCGCATATGATGGTGTAGAACGTGCGGTTCCAATTACGTCAACTTACAAATTAACAAGTCGTGAGTTTCACCCAAGTTCAACAGTTATTGATGTTGGTGGTGTAAAAATTGGCGATGGCAACCTAGTTGTAATGGCGGGTCCATGTTCTGTTGAATCTCGTGAACAAATTATTGAAACAGCGAAAATTATTAAAGCTGGTGGTGCTCAGTTCTTACGTGGTGGTGCATTTAAACCAAGAACTTCTCCTTACGCATTCCAAGGATTAAAAGAAGAAGGACTAAAATACATGCGTGAAGCTGCTGATTTAACGGGATTGAAAGTGATTACTGAAGTAATGGACGTTGAAAATCTACCGTTAGTTGCAAAATACGCAGATATGTTACAAATAGGTGCGCGTAATATGCAAAACTTCCAATTGTTGCAAGCTGTTGGGAAAACAGGAATGCCTGTTGCTTTAAAACGTGGAATTTCAGGTACAATTGATGAGTGGATTCATGCGGCAGAGTACATTGCCAATGAAGGAAACTTCAATATTTTATTCGTAGAACGTGGAATTCGTTCATACGAGCCATACACACGGAATACATTTGATCTAAGTGCAGTTCCGGCGATTAAAAAATTAAGTCACTTCCCGATTATGGTAGATCCAAGTCACGGTACAGGTAGATGGGATATGGTTACACCGATGGCGATGGCTGGTGTTGCTGCTGGGGCGGATGCTTTAATGGTAGAGGTTCATCCTGAGCCAGAAAAAGCATTATCTGATGGTCCTCAATCGTTAACTCCTGAAAATTACTTGGATATGATGAAAAAAGTGACAAAATTATCTGAAATGATGAAAGAATTGAACTAAGAATTGAACTAAATGGCGGATAACTTAATTGGACTAAAATTGAGTTATCCCGTTAATTAGATTTAAAATAAGGAGTGGAAACTCAATGGAAATCAAAGTAACATTGCCACATCATAGCTATCTTCTACAAATTCAAGCAGGCTTATTGGACCGCTGTGGCGAGTGGGTCAAAAGTTTATGGCAACCGCAACGAATTGTGATTGTCACAGATGAAAATGTCAACAGCTTATATGGTCAAAAAGTGTTAGAAAGCGTTCAACAAGCTGGTTTTGAAGCGAGTTTAGCAGTAGTTCCAGCTGGTGAGACAAGTAAAAGTTTGACTGTAGCAGAAGATTTATATGGAACATTCTTAGAAGCTGGATTGACAAGAAGTGATGGTGTGATTGCCTTAGGTGGTGGTGTAATTGGTGACCTAGCAGGATTTGTAGCTTCGACTTATTTACGTGGTGTACATTTTCTACAGATTCCAACTACTTTATTAGCACAAGTTGATAGTAGTATTGGTGGGAAAACGGCAGTGAATTTGAAACAGGGGAAAAATATGGTCGGCACATTTTCTCAACCTGATGGTGTTTTGATTGATCCGTTGACACTAAATACATTAGAACCAAGACGTGTTCGTGAAGGAATTGCGGAAGTGGTGAAATCAGCTGCAATTGCGGATTTAGAATTATGGGAGTTATTAGTAAGTTTAGAAGATGAAGCAGATTTACTTAAACATGCGGAAGCTGTGATTAGTGCTTGTTGCGAGGTTAAACGTAAAGTTGTGGAAGAAGATGAACTGGATACAGGAAATCGATTGAAATTAAACTTTGGTCATACAATCGGTCATGCGATTGAGCAAGTAGCAGGTTACGGCGTTTGCGCTCATGGTGAGGCTGTTTCAATTGGAATGGTTCAAATGAACCAAGTGGCGGAAGCCAAAGGTTTGACGGCAGCGGGTACAACAGTGGAATTAGTTAAGATGTTAACGAAATTTCATTTGCCAATCGAATGGACGCCTTGGGAGCCTGATCAATTACTAAAAGCGATGGTTCATGATAAAAAAGCTAGTGGTGATTCAGTCCGCATTATTCAATTGAAGGAAATTGGAGAAGCAACGATTTTACGGATTCCAATCAGTGAATTAAGTCAATATTTAGTTAGACCAAATTAAATAATTAGGGGAGGATTTTTATGAGATATTTAACTGCGGGGGAATCACATGGCCCTGAATTAACAGCAATTATTGAAGGAATTCCTGCGGGGATGCCATTATTAACAGGAGATATTAATTATGAATTAGCTCGTCGCCAAGCTGGATACGGTCGTGGCGGACGAATGAAGATAGAAAAAGATCAAGCCAATATTACAGCAGGAGTTCGTCATGGTGAGGCCTTAGGATCACCGATTGCCTTAACTGTTGAAAATCGTGACTGGAAAAATTGGAAAACGGTTATGAGTATTGATCCAATTGAAGAAGAAAAAGTTGGTCAGCGTCGAGTGTCCAAACCTCGTCCGGGGCATGCAGACTTAGTTGGTGGCATTAAGTATGGTCACCGTGATTTGCGGAATATTCTAGAGCGTTCAAGTGCCAGAGAAACAACAGTACGTGTGGCAGTTGGAGCAATTGCTAAAAAATTATTGCATGAATTAGGAATTGAAGTTGTAGGGCATGTTGTTGAAATTGGTGGAATTCAAGCGAATTTGAAAAATGAATACACAACGGATGAGATTCGTGAAGGTTCAGAGAAATCACCGGTTCGTTGTCTGGATCCAAAGGTAGAACAACAAATGATGGATAAGATTGATGAAGCGAAAAAAAATGGCGATACTATTGGCGGCGTAGTCGAAGTTGTTGTTGGCGGTGTGCCAGCGGGGCTAGGTAGCTATGTTCAGTGGGATAAGAAACTAGATGCAAAAATTGCTCGTGCAATTACAAGTATTAATGCGTTTAAAGGTGCTGAATTCGGTGTTGGATTTGATATGGCTCGTAAGCCTGGTAGTGAAGTGATGGATGAGATTCTATGGGATGCGACGTCTGGTTATACTCGTGGTAGTAATAATCTAGGTGGTTTTGAAGGCGGCATGACCAATGGAATGCCGATTGTGGTTCGTGGTGTCATGAAGCCGATTCCGACATTATACAAACCGTTAATGAGTGTTGATATTGATAGTAAGGAAGAATACAAGGCGAGTATTGAGCGTTCTGATAGTTGTGCTGTACCAGCAGCTAGTGTTGTTGCAGAAGCGGTTGTCGCTTGGGAAATTGCAGAAGCGGTGCTAGAAAAATTCGATGGCGATTCATTTGCTCGTTTGAAAGCAGAAGTTGAGGAATACCGTCAATATACAAAAGAATTTTAAAAAATAGATGGGATTTTTCAATTAGGGGGAGCTATTATTTTGGAAAAGAAACACGTATTGATTGTGGGATTAGGTCTAATTGGTGGCTCTATTGCATTGGGAATTAAAAAACAGCATCCAACAACGGAGATTATTGGTTTAGATGTGCAAAAAGAATCATTAATACTGGGTAAAAATCTTGGAATCATTGATACGATTGGGAAAACCTTGCAAATCGAAGCGCCAAAGGCTGATTTAATTATTTTTTGTTGTCCAGTCAAGCAAACAGAAGTTTTGATTCAAGAGCTGGCTAATTTGCCATTAAAAGAAGATGTACTTGTAACGGATACTGGCAGTACAAAAAGTAGTATTGTTGAAACAGCAAATCTTCTAACAAGAGTGGGTATTCGTTTTGTTGGGGGACACCCAATGGCGGGCTCGCATAAGTCGGGTGTAATTGCTGCTAAGGTAGATCTTTTTGAAAATGCCTACTATTTAATGACGCCAGTTGAGGATTCTACGGAAAGCCAAGCAAATGTTGTTGAGTTACAATCTTGGCTAAAGGGGACAAATGCAAAATTCATGGTACTTTCACCGCAAGAGCATGACGAGATTACAGGAATGCTAAGCCATTTGCCACATATTATTGCGGCGGCTTTGGTGAATGAAACAACGGGATTTACAGTTGAGCATCCACAAGCAAAACGATTAGCTGCAGGCGGATTTCGCGATATGACTCGGATTGCTTCATCTGATCCAGTGATGTGGACAGATATCTTATTGACCAATAAAGCTGTGTTATTGGATTTGTTAGCTTCTTGGAAACAATCAGTGACGGATATGATGGGTTATTTGGAAGAGCAAGATAGTTCGGCCATTTATCACTTTTTCGATGAAGCAAAGGAAACGCGTGATGCGATGCCGGTTCATAAAGATGGTGCATTGCCAGCTTTCTTTGATCTGTTTGTAGATATTCCTGATTATCCTGGGATTATATCTGAGGTAACGGGTTATCTAGCAGAGGATCTCATTAGTGTTATTAACATCAAAATTCTAGAAACACGTGAAGATATTAATGGAATACTTCAGTTAACGTTCCAGAATCAAGGCGATTTGGATCGTGCGAAGGAATGCTTAAAAAATAAAAGTAGCTATCGATGCTATGAGAAATAGGTAGGGATAAAATGGAATTACTAACAAATAAACGCGAGTTAACTGGAACGGTTGAAGTTCCAGGAGATAAATCAATGTCCCATCGTAGTATTATGTTTGGCGCAATTGCAGAGGGAACTACTAGGATTAAGCATTTCTTACGTGCCGATGATTGTATGAGTACAATTGCTGCTTTTCGTGTATTAGGTGTGGAAATTGAAGAAACGGATGAAGAAATTATTGTTCATGGACAAGGTTGGGATGCATTAAAACAGCCAAAAGACGCCATTAATATTGGAAATTCAGGTACAACGATTCGGCTTCTAATGGGGATTTTAGCAGGGACGGATTTTACTACGACGTTATATGGGGATGATTCGATTGCGAAGCGTCCTATGAATCGAGTAATGTTGCCATTGAAGGAAATGGGCGCTAATTGTGAAGGTCATGCGGAGACAGAATTTCCGCCTGTAACGGTAATTGGAACGAAGAATTTGCAACCAATTACTTATCATATGCCTGTTTCTAGCGCACAAGTGAAAAGTGCCATTTTATTTGCAGCGTTGCAAGCAGATGGGGAAACAACGATTATTGAGAAGAAAAAGACACGGGATCATTCAGAACATATGATTCGTCAATTCGGTGGTGAGATTGATGTGGATGGATTGACGATTCGTGTCAAAGGCAAGCAGAAATTTGTCGGTCAAACAATGACGGTACCAGGGGATATTTCATCAGCCGCTTTTTTTATGGTGGCAGGTTTAGTTGTGCCAAATAGTCAGGTTCATTTAACCAATGTTGGACTAAATCCTACTCGAACAGGAATTGTGGATGTTATTGAGCAAATGGGTGGTCAGGTGACAATTAGTGATGCTAGTCGTAATACAGGAAAATTAGCTGGTACGATTACGGTTGAAACTAGTGAGTTACAAGGAATTGAGATTGGTGGCGATTTGATTCCGCGTTTGATTGATGAACTTCCTGTGATTGCCTTACTAGCGACGCAGGCGAATGGAACGACGATTATTAAAGATGCAGCTGAATTAAAAGTCAAAGAAACTAATCGGATTGATGCAGTTGTTCGTGAGTTGACGACTTTGGGAGCGAATATTGAAGCGACAGAAGATGGAATGATTATTCACGGAAAAACGAAGCTCCATGGTGGACGCGTAACAAGTTATGGTGATCATCGGATTGGTATGATGCTACAAGTGGCGGCTTTATTAGTAGAAGAAGGCGCAGTCGTATTAGAAAAAGCTGACGCAGTGTCTGTTTCGTATCCAGATTTCTTTGAAGATTTAGCTTCATTGTGCAAATAAAAGCACTAAACTAAAAAAATGAAGGGAGTTGAAGGCAAATGGATCAAATTATTTTGACAGGCTTTATGGGAGCTGGTAAAACGACAGTCGGACAAGTTTTGTCGGAGCTAACCAATATTGCTCACACGGACATTGATAGTGAAATTATTGAGGAACAAGGTTGTCCAGTAACAGAGATTTTTGAAAAACATGGTGAGCAAGGATTTCGTGATTTAGAGCATCAAAAATTAAAGGAAGTCATCCAACGTAAAGCGATTATCTCTACAGGCGGAGGAATTGTCTTACGACCTGAGAATCGTGAAGTCTTAAAGGCATTTTCGCCAGTTGTTTATTTGAAAACTGATCCGGCTGTTTTTTTAGCTCGACTAGAAGGAGATACAACGAGACCTCTAGTTCAAGAGAAGACACCCGATGAGATACGGGCTATTTTTGAACCACGGATTAAATTATATGAAGAAACGGCCGACTTAATTATTGAAACGGACGAGCTTAATCAAGAAGAAGTAGCTGAAGCAATCTTAAAAGCTTTAGGATTAAATTAAACGTGGAGGGAGTGAGAATTTTGAAAGTAGCTTATTTAGGACCGGCGGCTTCATTTACACATTTGGCATCAGAGAAGGCTTTTCCAGATGCTGAATTAGTTCCAAGTGTGACGATTCCAGACGGCATTAAGGCGCTAGAAGATGGGCTGGTAGACGTTGCGATTGTGCCGATTGAAAATACAATTGAAGGAACCGTAAACGTGACCTTAGATTATCTCTTTCACCAAGCAGATATTCCAATCCAGGCGGAGCTGGTTTTGCCGATTGCGCAGCATCTGATGGTGCATCCTGCGAATGTAATGAACTGGCGAAATGCTGAAAAAATTCTCTCGCATCCTCAAGCGTTGGCTCAATGTGAAGCTTATTTAGCTACGGAACTACACGATGCGATTAAAGAAGCAACGCCTTCAACTGCATATGCGGCTAGAAAAGTTAGCGAAGAAGCAACGCCGATTTTAGCGGCGATTGCACCACGTATTTCAGCGAAAGAGTATGGTTTAGCAATCGTTGCTGAAAATATTCAAGAATTAGAGCTGAATCAAACTCGTTTTGTTGTTCTAAGTCACCAGCCAATTCAAGTAAACTTGCCTCATGTTCGGAAAAAATGTTCTATTAGTGTGACATTGCCGAACAATATGCCAGGTGCATTACATAAAGTATTGGCAACGTTTAGTTGGCGTGAGATTGATTTGTGTAAAATCGAGTCAAGACCATTAAAGACTATGCTAGGTGAGTATTTCTTTTTAATTGATTTGTATGTGGATGGGCAAGAACAATTGATAGCCAATGCCATTGAGGAGATTCAGTTAATTGGTGGTGTCACTAAAATATTAGGACGATATCCGGTGCATAAAATCGAGATTGTCTAATGACGATAGAAAGTTAGCGTAGACCAATACGCTAGCTTTTTATTTTGTTTAAAATGAAGAATTGATAATGTGAACATCTATTTTTTTAAAAATGAAAATGCTGAATTAACGGTCTTTTTTTAGTATTATGTGAATATTCTAATGTTTAATTTTCTGAAAATTTAGAATATTGTTGCTTTTATCTCATAAATAATGTATCTTAGTAATAAGTATTTTTTGTAAGTAAGTGATAAAAAATACTCATCACTAATTGAATTAAAGGGGTCGGAGAAGTATGAAGATACAAAAGAAATGGTTAGGGCTAGGATTAGCATTAAGTTTTGGGATTCTTGCAGTAGGGTGCTCGAATAACAATAATAGTAAATCAACAAGCAGTGAATCAACAGATTCATCACAAAAAAAATTAGCTGCAAAACAAGAATTAAATTTAACAGAGATTGCTGAATTACCAACAGGGGATACGGCATTAGCTACAGATACAGTTAGTTTTACTGTATTTAATCAAGTTTTAGAGGGACTTTATCGTTTAGATAAAGAGAGTCAACCAATTCCAGCACTAGCGAAGGAAGAAGTTAAGGTTAGTGAAGATGGTTTAACGTACAACTTTAAATTACGTGAAGGCGCTAAATGGTCTAATGGGGACAACGTGACAGCGAAGGATTTTGTTTACGCTTGGCAACGTGTAGTAAATCCAGCAACAGGTTCACAATATGCATATTTATTTGATGGAATCGAAAATGCTGATGCAATTATCAAAGGTGAGAAAACTTTTGATACGCTAGGTGTTAAAGCGATTAGTGATTATGAATTTGAAGTGAAGATGGAAAAACCAGTGCCATATTTTGTTTCATTAATGGCATTTCCAACTTTCTTCCCACAAAATGAGAAATTTGTAACAGAGAAAAAGGAAAAATACGGAACATCTGCAGAGAATATGATATTCAATGGACCATTCGTCTTCAAAGGTTGGACAGGAACGAATCTATCATGGCAATATGAAAAAAATCCTAATTATTGGGATAACAAAAATGTTTATTTAGATAAGATTAATGTTGATGTTATAAAAGAAACAGCGACGGCACTGAATTTGTATGACGCGGATAAGTTAGATCGTGTATTATTAACTGGTGAGTATGCGAAACAATATCAAGATGATCCCGCATATAAAGTTGTTACAGAAGCACGTTCAGCGTATATGCAATATAACCAAGTTCGCGATGGTAAGAAAACAATTTTTGCAAATGAGAATATGCGTAAAGCCGTTGCTTATTCATATGATCAAAAACTATTAGCCAATGAAATTCTGGCAAATGGTTCTAAAGTCTTAACTGGTTTTGTTCCAGCTGATTTAGCTAAAAATCCAACATCAGGTGAAGATTTCCGTAAAGAATCTGGAAGTTATTTACAATATGATAAAAAGAAAGCTCAAGACTATTGGGAAGCTGCTAAGAAAGAGCTTGGTGGCGATAAATTTAGTATTGATTTAACAGCAGATGATGATGAAACCAATAAAAAAATTAGTGCATTCTTAAAAGATCAAATTGAAGGTACACTGCCAGGACTAACGGTAAATGTTCGTTCATTACCATTTAAAGTTCGTTTAGAAGCAGGAAAGACACAGAATTATGATTTAATGCAAGGTGGTTGGGGCGCTGATTTTGCTGATCCAGTTAACTTTATTGACTTGTTGCAAACAGATAGTCCGTACAATCGCTCAAGCTATAGCAATGCTGAATTTGACAAGTTATTAGCTGATTCAAAAGGTGTTAATGCAGTTAAACCAGAAGCTCGTTGGAAAAATCTATTAGATGCTGAAAAAATTCTTTTAGATCAAGCTGGTGTATCTCCATTGTATCAACGTGCAGCTGCAGAATTACAAAAACCATATGTAAAAGATATTTATGCACATCAAGTTGGTGCTAAATTCACGTATAAGAATGCATATATTGAAGAACAAAATTAATCGATTTTAAAAGAATAAACTAATTAACAGGTATGGATTTTTCTGTCAGAGACAGAAGAACCCATACCTGTTTTTTTGAATGAATAATAAAGCAGTATAGTTTATAAGAGTATCATGTTGTCAAAATTTGATTTTTCTTTAAAATAGTATTGAAAATCTGAATTTAGTTTTTTATTTCACATAGTTAGTATTTTTAATGTCAAAATCTAATGGAAATAAGTAAAATCTAATGGTTTAGAACTTTATTAAACTATGTGAATTATGTAGTAATGAATTTTCATTTTTCATTTTTAGTTTAAATAACGCCGGTTAATAATTAAAAAACGTTAAGTTTTATTAAAAAATAACTAAAATAAATTAAAAAATTTGTTTTTTTACTTTTTTTTAGTAAGTGAAAAAAAGCTAAACTACAACGTTTATTCGTTAAAAGTCAATTTTTGATAATAATAACTACAATTGTTGAAGTGATAGTTAGAAATAGAGATGCTACAATTTTCCTGTAGTTGAAGAATAAAAAAACACGTGGTGGTGGTAAATTGAAAATATTGAAGTGGTTAACGTATGGTTTAATATTGGTTGTTTTAAGTATGGCACATGTTGCTAACGCAATGGACATAGATAATAGTCAAGTTGGGATTACTTTTGAAGAAGGCACTGATAGTAGTGGAAAAGATTCAACTGAGGATAATAAAATAACTGACAAACCAAACCTTAATCAGAATGGTAACTTTCCACAAACCAGTGAAAAAAATTATTCACAACAAATTACTTATATAGGAATCGGAGTCAGCATCCTTGGAGGAATCCTACTATATAAAAAAGAAAGAGGGATAATATAATGGAAATGAAGAAAATCGTAATTGTCGGTTTAGTAAGTTTTTCAACAGTTTTAGGAGCAGCAATGCCAGCTATGGCAGCAACAACTGGAACTACTAATGGTATGGGTGCAAAATCAGATGCGCATCTTAAAATGGTTGGTGGGGATGATACAACAGGCCCAACAGATCCAATCGATCCTAACGTTCCAGGTGGAGAAACAGGAAACAAAGGTCCTTTAACAATTGATAACGTGACTCCTCTAGAATTTGGCGAACAAAAATTAGTAGGTGGCACGGCTACTTATTCAACTACCTCAACATTACCTAATGTTCAAGTAACAGATAGTCGTGGTGAAGGACAAGGATGGACACTAAAAGTAAATTCTAGTCAATTTAAAGATGCTACAGATGCTAGCAAAATCTTAAAAGGTGCAACTGTTACATTACCAACTGGGACAATTAAATCTATTGCAGGAAATGTTTCTGCAGCACCAACGGCTTCAGAAGTTGCATTAGATACAGTAAACTCAAATGACCATATTATTATGGAAGCAAAAGCAAATACTGGTTTAGGTACTTGGGAAGATTTATTTGATGCTAGTAAAGTAACGATTGATGTTCCAGCTGGTAACTTGGTGGGAGACTACTCAGCTATCTTAACTTGGACACTTGAAGATACACCACAACCTTAATTAGATAAACTAATAAATTATTTGGAGGAAATTAATAATGAAATTCACAAAAGCAGCAACAATTAGCATGGTAACTTTAGTAGGAATGACAATTGCATTACCACTTTCTGCAATGGCAGCAGATCCAACACCAGCAAATACAACAGCAGATTTAGTATTAGAACCAGGTGACGATACAATCGTTAATCCTCCAATCGATCCAATTGAACCACCAACTGGAGCTACAGGCGATTTAACAATTGATGCCGTTAGCAATTTTCAATTTGATACACATAAAATTGATACAGCAACTGCAACTTATACTGCAACTGCTAAAGAAGGATCAGTTCTTGGTTTACAAGTAACCGATAAACGTGGTACAGGTGAAGGTTGGAATCTATCAGCTAAAATTTCAACAGCATTTAGTGACGGAACTCATGATTTGAAAGGCGCAGCATTAAGCTTACCAGTTGGTACGTTAAAAACAAATAATGCAGATCAAAGCAACCCACCCGTTTCAAGTGCTTTGGCTTTAAATGATCAAGAAGGAACAGTTTTAAATGCACCAGTTGATCAAGGTATGGGTTCATGGGCAGAAGATTTTGCTGATGGTGTGAAATTAGTTGTTCCAGCAGGTAACTATGCAGGAACTTATCAAGCTGGTATTACTTGGACGTTAACAAACGCACCTAAATAAACTTATTTCATACCGCCTAGAGGAGAAATTGAGTTATGAAACAAGTGAAAATTTTAATTACGAGCGTTGTATTAGTATCTTCTCTTACATTAGGAATGACTTCTGGAATAGCTAAAGCAGCAGACACAGCGGATTCAAAAAGTCATATCCTATTTAAGTCAGATAAATCCCCGACTCACCCTGTTGATCCAACAGATCCAAATGATCCAAATCCAACACATCCCGTTGATCCAACGGACCCCAGTAATCCGGGTACAAATCATAGTGGTCCCCTATCACTAGATTTTACCTCAAGTATTGAGTTTGGCAAACAGATTATTAGTGCAAGTGTAGCGACTTATAACGCTAAAAATGAACATCCTTTTGTTCAAGTAACCGATAAACGCGGTACTGGAACGGGCTGGAATTTAACAGCAGCGGCAAGTGAATTCAAATCTCTTGATGGAAAAAAATTTCTAAAGGGTGCAGAATTAATCTTGGCTAATGGTGATGCGATTTCGACAACAACAAATGTTTCAAAAGAGCCAGAAGTAGTGAAGGTAGATTTTAATAATACAGACAG
This sequence comes from Carnobacterium gallinarum DSM 4847, assembly GCF_000744375.1. Lineage (NCBI taxonomy): Bacteria > Bacillati > Bacillota > Bacilli > Lactobacillales > Carnobacteriaceae > Carnobacterium > Carnobacterium gallinarum. The sequence continues at coordinate 1,274,575 of NZ_JQLU01000005.1, forward strand.
TCATCAAGTAATGAAGGCTGATGAAGATGAAGGCAGAGGAACATGGGAAGATGCTTGGATGGGCGTAGAAAATAATAACTCTAATGTCCAGTTAAAAGTTTTGCCGGGTTCTGCTGACGCAGGAATCACCTATTATTCTACTATTGTTTGGCAATTGGCAGACGCGCCAAAATAAACACAGCAAGAAACTACCATAAGAGTTTTAGCTCAAAGTTTACTGCGTACTAGTAAACTTTGAGGTACTTAGTTTTGATAATAAGTTTTAGGAAAAACGGGAGGCATAAAGCAGATGAAAAAATTACTAACATTAGTCGTAGCTGGTTTATTAGGAGTGGGTGCATTGCCACAATTAGTACATGCAGAAACGATGAATTATACAATAAAAGCTGAAATTCCAGAAAATCAAATTGATAAAGCAAAGACATATTTTGATTTAAGAATGACGCCAGCGCAAGAAGAAGTAATTAACTTGACTGTATCAAATACATCAAATGAAGAGTTAAAATTAAAAGTTGAGCCTAATACAGCTGTTACCAATCAAAATGGTGTTGTTGATTATAGCCAAAAGGGAGCTAAAAAAGATTCTACTTTAAAATATGCTTTTTCTGATTTGATTAAAGGTGAAACAGATATTACATTAGCGCCAAATGAAACAAAAGAACTTCCTTACACCATTAAAATGCCTGCTGAAAAGTTTGATGGAATTATTTTAGGTGGTTTTTATGTTTCAAAAGTAAATTCTGAAAAAGAAGAAGCTGCATCAAAAAATGTTCAAATTAAGAATCATTATTCTTACGTAGTCGGTGCAAAACTAAGTGAAACGGATACTGTAGTTAAACCAAATTTAAAATTAAACGATGTAAAACCTGCCTTGCAAAATTATCGTACAGGGATAACTGCTAATCTACAAAATACAGAAGCAACAATGATGTCAGAGCTTAAAGTAACTACAAGTGTGACAAAAAAAGGTAGTCAAGAAGTGTTGCACAAAACTGAAAAAGAAAGTATGTCCATGGCACCTAATTCAAACTTTGATTTTCCGATTAGTTGGGATAATCAACCTTTGAAGGCGGGTAAATACGAGTTAACCGTTGTTGCCAATGATAAAGATCAATCATGGAAGTTTACTAAAGAATTTGAAATTAAAGGTGAAGAATCTGCGAAACTGAATAAGGAAGCTGTTGAAGTAGAAAAAGATTCTACTTGGATTTATTACTTGATTGCTGGTTTAGTTGCAGCGTTGATTGCTTTATTATTAATTATCATCGTAGCAAAACGTAAAAAAGGGGGAAATAAAGATGAGGAAGAAAAAGATTAGTCAAAAAATCATTATCGTATTGGCAACAATCTTCTTGTTCTTTGATGTAAGCCTCTTTTCTGTCTTTGCTGTTGGAGAACAAATGGGTCAAGAGTTGAATTTATCAGTAGTTAAAACTGATTATCATTTGAATGAAGCGATTCAAGTGGGAATGAGTATTGCAAATACAACTGCTAGTGAAACAACTTTAGCAATTCCAACAGGTCTTGAATTTAATCAGGAAGAAACTCAAAAATTAGTAGCGAATGGGTCTAACACAGTCATTAAAACAGCTGAAGATTTAACTACCGATCAAGCTCAAGTTGTTAGTGAAACAACTAAAACTGTTCCGGCGCCTACATCGGATACATCTTCAGAGGCGGCGGTTACAAATTCTGGAGAAGCAGTAGTCGATGCAAACAGTGACAGTGCAATAGCTGGAAGTACATTACCTCCTGTACAAAAATCAGAAGATGAACAAAATAAAAAATTAGTTGTTACCTATTATCAAAAACAAAGAGAAATAGTCATTAAAAATTACACGGAACAATCAATTGAAATGCAACAAATTGTTTTAACAGCAACTCAACTTGGCGATTATTCATTACAGTCAAAACAAGGAAATAGTGCATCCAATAACATTTCATTAGTTGTTAAAGATGAGACTGCTATTCCTGAACCATCTGACAGTAGTGCTACTGTTGATTCGGAATCTATAGATTCTAGTAGTCAAGTCACTGCTGATTCATCAGCAACAGCAGATACTTCAGCTGTAACTGAATCAGAAGCACCTGATTTAAGTGGAGCAGCGCCTTCAGCTAAACCTGTTTTAGGGACTAAAGGGACTGTAACTGTAGATCCTGGTTGGACAAAAGTTGCGAATAATTATTATGGTTCAATCCCCTTAACTGGTGGACAAACAGCTTATTATGGATTTACTAAAGGATATGGGGATGCACTCTCAGCCGATTTAATTCAAACAGATTCATATATTAAAGATAAATCTGGAAAACGTGTTGATTATATGTTTCATAACTTTTTTAACAATACACAACAACGATTTTTCATCTCAGAATTAGTCAATGTTGCAACTCCAACACCTCACCAAGAGTTAAAATATACAAAAGTTAATAATGCGATCATTAGCTTAGTTGAAACAAAACCAGTTCCAGGTGGAGATGCTACAAAAGGTCCATTTATTGTACAAGCGGTTGGCTTTTTACGAGATATTTCAGGAACAGGATCAGCTGCTACGGTAAAAGATGAATTTAAAGTATATTCAATTATTACACCAAACATTACTGATGGAACATTGGAATATACTACTAGAGTAGAGCGTTTAAGAAGTCCATCTGAAACTTCTGCTTATGGAGATTCTGTTGGTTTTGCGAAGTTAGTAGACACAAAATTAAACGGAAATGATGCTGTTGATGTAAAATACAGTTCAATGAATAAAGGAATGTATATTGAAGATTCTCCTTACAAAGTAAACTTTGATTTTCTAGATGTATCAATGGGTCCAGCTGTAGCGACAAACTGGAATTCAGCTAGTTTTTATAATTCTGGCAAACTAACATCTCCCTCAGATTTTTTCCCAGGCTGGAATGAAGCAACTGGGGCAGAAAAAAATAATGGCAAACCAGGGGAAGTCATTAATCATGCAGCAGATTCTGGAATCGGAATGAAATGGGATGTTGAAGCATTGGCGAAAGGCTCTGCTAGAAATATGAGCTACCGTGTATACTTAGGCGATACCAAAGCACCGACGATGAAAGTAACAACAAAAGATATCAATGTAAACGTTGAAGATACTATCTCAATTAACGGAACGTGGAATGATGTAGATAGTCCGTGGGCAAACTTAAGCTATTCAATTGATGGCGGCGCTCAAAAAGTTTTCCGTTCAAAAATGCCTAACGCAACAGTAGGTAAAGATAATGCTTGGACACAAACCTTCAGAGCAAGTGAACTAGGTAGCGGAAGTCATAAAATTGCTTTTTTTGCTACTGATAATACAGGGATAACATCAACTGTTGTCGAAGCTACTGTGACTATTAATAGCAGTGACGGTTATCTATTTAGTAAGACTTATACAAAATCAGGAAGTCCAGATAAAACAGCCGTTGGCGATGTTATTCACTACAAAGTCGTCTTAGCAAATGTAAGTGGCCATGATTGGGAAACCGGGATTTCGGATGATTTACCAACAAAGTCTTCAGGATTAACGGTTGATAATAAAACAATTGCGGTGACCGTTGCTGATGGAACGAAGTATTTTTATGCAGATAAGGATACTCCTGGAAATCAAGGTCTATGGATGGTTTATGATGGAGCTGTTTATTTTGCCGGTTCACCAATTAAAGATGGAAAAACAATTCAATTGGAATTCAATGCAGTAGTCAATGAAAATGCGGCTGGAAAAGATACTTTAACAAATCATGCATCTACATCGATTATTAATAAAGCAGGTAAAGGTGAGGATATTGAAACTGAAGTTAGTTTAGCCGGATCAGTCATTGAATCCTTGCCAGTAGCCGACATCTCTCAAACGTATAAAGACATGAATTTATCAGAAGATGGTTTTAGCCAAGAAGGAAATGCTATTGACTATTCCGTTCATATTGGAAATAAAATCCAAGATGTAAAAATCCAAGATTTAGCAGATACAACCTGGTATTCTATGACAGGAACAGAGACATTACCTGAAGGGTTAAGTTATGTTGATGGTAGTATTCAAATTTTAGATAGCACAGGCAAAGATATTACAAGCACAGCAAATGTTGAAAATGGTAATATAAGCTATGAAACAAGCGCAAATAATCTAACGATAAAACTAGAAAAATTAGCATATAAAGATTTTATTACGGTGAATTTTAAAGGTAAAATTGCCTCTGGAACAGCAGGTAAAAAATTAACAAATACAATCGATGTCAATGGAGTAAGCATAAATGGGACAAAAGTAACAGGTTCAGCAAGCACCACAATTGAAACGATTGTTAGAAATAAAAATATTCCTACCATTACGTTGGACAATAAAGAAGAAACGAGCGTTCTTCATGATTATCAACTAAAAGGTACTTGGACAGATGAAAATAGTAAATCCGATACTTTATACTATCAAATCGATGGTCAAACTCCAGTAGCATTTTCTAAAAATATTGCCAATGCCACTCCTGGGCAAGCGACAGGTTGGGATTACACGATTCCTGCTAGTGATTTAACAACAGGTGATCATACAATCGCAGTGTATGCAACGGGAGATTCAGGACTTTCATCTTCAACAGCTAGCGTAATCGTTCATTTCAGCGGAGCTTTATCATTTAAGGTGGCTCCACCAGAGACTACTACGTTTAATGCAACTAAGATTTCTAACGAGGTTGAATATGTGGGTCGTTCAGGCAACTGGGATATGATTGTAGAGGATACATTAGGCAAAGGCAGTAGCTGGCGTTTGAATGCACAATTAGATGAAGAGTTTACCGATAGCCAAACGAAAAAAACATTACCGAATGCTTTAGTTTATATTGATGCTGCAGGTACTGAAACAGCGATGGATGTTGGTCAGTTAATTGATATTTCTTCTGGAATTGTAGATAGCGATATTGATTTTCCAATTAGTTGGCAAGAGGACCAAGGTATGTTATTGAAAGTTGATCCAGGTAGTTATACGGGTCATTATCAAGGCACGATTGATTGGATTTTAACAAATGCTCCATAATTAAACGGAAAAATTGGACCGATTTAAGGTCCGATTTTTTTTATGAAAACAATGAAATGGCAAAGGAAGTGATAAAGTGTTTACCTTTTTTTTACAACCTCAAATTGATACCCTGCAACAACAAGTAGTGGGTTATGAATTATTATTAAGAAAATTTGAAGCTGGAAGTTGGCATTTTCCTTTAATCAGTCCAGAAGAATGGGATGATAGTTTACCACAAGAATTAGTAGATGAAGTTCTTAGAATTGCAAATCAGTTACAAGAAGCGCATCTATCCATTAATTTTTCACGTAAGCAGTTACTCTATTTTGATAGTTTGCCATTTCTAACTTACTTAATGCAACATAAACCTGAATCAGTGGAGATTACCGTAGAATTAATAGAAGCGGAAAATTTCTTAGCAGAAGTTGAAGAGGCGACTGACGATAATGATCAAGAAGTGGTGCAGAAAATAATTGAACAGTTTAAAAAGATAAAAGCATTAGGCATTGAAATTAGTATTGATGATGTCGGCACAGGGATGAATTCTATTGAACAGGTTTTGCAGTTGATTCCGTATGTAGATGAGCTTAAAGTTCCTATTCAAAATTATCGAGAAAATGGAATGTCTTACGAACAAATCGTTCAAGAAATCACATGCTGGCAAGAAATTTCACAAAAGTATCAAAAACGTCTTATTTTAGAAGGTGTTGAAAATCAAAAGGAATCTGAAAGGTTGAGTCAATCAAATATGCACATTCAACAAGGTTTTTATTTTTCAGAACCATTTCCAATTGAATTATTAGAAAAATTAAATGACTAAAATGAAAAAGAAGGCGAATTTTATGAAGATTAATGCATATTGGGATGACATTGTGATCTACGAGATTACTTTTTGTCGAAAAGGTGAAGTGTCAAAAGCTTCGTACGAAAGAATAATCGTTTTTCCAATGGACTATACAATGGAGCGCATTGAATCTGAAGTGAAGCGAAGATTTGAAAATGAGATTGAAGTGATCCATATTTCAGAAATATTTGAAGGCTTGAAAGAGAAACAGTGAGCAAGTAGCATATCCTGTTATTGCAAACAAGGGATAATGTTGATTTAACTTTAACAGAGAGTGGGAAATCATGAATTTTGAACGTATTTTTCTAGAAAAATTAGCCTATAAAGAATACCAACTTTATGAACTTTTAATTAATTCAAATATTGATCAAATTTACACAACAAGTGATTTAGCTAAAAAACTAGGTTATTCTATGAATGTTATGGCAAAGGTCATTCAAAATTTGAATTCACGATTAACTAACTTGGGATATGATCCACTAATTGCAGTGCATCGTAAGTCAGGTTTAACAGTAGGTGAAATTACTTTATCTTTGGATGAATTGCGGGCATCTTTGATGAAAGAGTCCATGATTTTTTCTTTTGTAGAGTATGTTGCATTTAATCCAGATAGTGATGTAATGGGATTCTATGATTCTCACTATATTAGTCAATCGACTCTTTACCGTCGAGTAAAACCGTTACTTGATTATCTTGAAACGTACCAAGTGGGCATTTCATTGAGCCAAGGAGAGTTTGTTGGTGATGAAAGAAATATTCGTTTGTTTTTGTTTTGTATGTATTGGGTAGGAATTAAAGGTGTAGAGTGGCCATTTTCAATGGTTGACCATTCTTTTGTTCAAAAGCAAGCTGTGAAAATTGAGATTAGCACGGAATATAAAATGAATTTAGTAACGAAGCATGAAACAGAATACTTTTTTGCCATAAGTATGCAACGAGTAGCCATTGGTGAAACAGTGAAGCATTATGAACAGTTTGATAAAATTTGTCAGAATAATCTTCAGTTTAATCCATATCTATATCAAGAGCTTTTTCCTAATTTATCCGAAGCACATTTTATGGATGAAGCAAGATTTCATTTCTTTATTATTAATTTTAAACCTCTTTATTTTGAAGAAAGTCTTTATTTAATGAAGACGCTTAATTATTATCAAACAGAAAATAATATAATTTGGCAAGTATCGAATAAGTTAATCAATTCATTAAAGCAAAAATTTCCTCAGGATGCTCATGAATTATCAAGTCCGATATTATTGGGTAATCTATTAAGTATTAATTTGGCTCATTATTCATTCAGAAGTAAATTCATAAATTTGTTCATACTCACCGATCCGTCAGAAGAACCGATTGTGAAGGATCAGCTTACGGAATTTCTGGAAATTTGTTTAGACGAATTTAAAGGTAGCAAATATGATGTTTTCTATGAAATGAAGTCGGAACTAGTTTCGTTTTATTATCATCTCTTTTCAGTAGTGTTAAAGGATGCTGTCGATGATCGAAAAAGTGTCAAAGTTGGGTTAATGTTAGATTTAAATAAACTTTTGTATGACCGCTTGCTTTCTTTTCTGGAGCATTCTCCATTTCAAATTAAGGTTTTTAACCTATTGGATTACCAAACATCCGTTGACGTGATTATAAGTAGTGTTTATTTGAAAGTTGATAAACAGTTACAACCGAGACCAAAAATTTATTATTGGAATTCCCAAAAAGAATCTGTTAACTATATTAATATTCTGAAAATAATCAGCGGAGAAAAATAACAGATAGTTAGATGTTGAGTTATTAATCTTGTGTTATAAAATGTAGTGCATTACAATAGTAATAATGCACTTACAATAACCCGCATACTATTGGAGGAATTCCTTATGATGGTGGAAAAAATACTCATGGACAAGGCAACTTATCGAAAGTATTTAATTTATCTAGAGCTGTTAACGTTGGAGGGGAATATCTGTACAGTCTTGGATTTGGCGACACGTTTAAACTATTCTAGCCGAATGGTTAGCAATTCTTTAGAACAGATATCGAATGATTTAGCTGAACTGGGTGAATCAAAACCATATTCTATTAGTCGAAACCAGAGAATTACGATTGAATCTTTAACGGTTGAAATAGCTATTTATCGTGCTTTTTTAATTAGTAAATCCGTTAATTTTCGATTTATTCAGGCAATAGCTTTTAAGGAAGATAGCAGTTTAAGCCAATTTATTTCTAGAGAGTATCTTAGTGAATCGACTTTAGCAAGGCGACTAAAACCAATTATAGATTTTTTGCATGATCACGGAATTAAGATTAATTTGAAGCAAATGAGCTTTGTTGGTGATGAAAAAGGTATTCGGATTTTTTTACTATCTATTTACTGTTTAGCTTTTAAAGGTACTAGATGGCCTTTTATTACGGTTAGCGAGGATAGAATCTATGGGATAGTAGATAAACTTGAAGAAGATGCAAAGGTTCAATTGGGATTAATTGATCGATATGAGATGAGTTATTTTGTTGCAATTTCGATTTTACGAATTAGTCACCATTGTTATGTAGAAGATGCAAGTGAGTTGGATCAGATTTGTGAGGGGAATCCCGATTATCATCCTGCGATTTATCATGATTTTTCTCAATGGATACCTCAGCAAAAAGTATCAGCTGAATTACGGTTTATGTTTGCAGCTTCTTTTTTTAAACCTAATTTTATTGAAGTAACACCGCGCTTAGAGCGAATGATTCGTTATTTTAAGGAACAAGATAATCAAGTCTGGGGTTATGGAAATGAGATTCTTAACTTTTTAAAGCAACAGTTTCCAGACAAAGAAGATGAGCTAAACAATCCAATCTTAATCGGTAATTTACTAGCAATTCTACTTTCAAATGGAATTGTTGGTAAAGGATATATTAATCTGTTTTTACTTACTGACCCAGTTATTAAATATGAAGATAATTTTTTAAATAGCGCGACTGAGGAATTCTATAAACGAATTGATTGGAAGAAGTACCCTATGTTCAAAGGGATTCGGAACCAATTAAAATCTTATTTTATTTATTTGTTTAGTGATATTTTTGAACCAGAGGCATTAGGAACAACGATTAAAGTTGGAATTCTGTATGATCCTAACATACTCATGTACCATCGAATTCATCAATTTTTGAAAAATTCCCCTTATTTGGTGGAGTGTTGTTCGATTCAAAAATTTGAACCAGAAGTTGATTTAATTATTACAGCAACCTATCTGGTTAATGATAGGAAGAATAATGAAGGTCCGATTATTTATTATTGGAATTTTGAAAAACACAAAAGTAACTTTACCAAATTGCTTTTACTCTTAGAAAAAATAGAAAAAGCTAAAAATGAAGTAGATTTTTAAAAAATAGTGTTTTATATAACTAAACTAAATAGATTTCTAGTAGAGGATAATCCTTTACTAGAGGTCTTTTTTGTTTTTTTTTAGAAAAATTCCATAAAAACATTACGAATGTTCTTTATTTGTATATGTATAACTGTTAAAATAATATTAGGTATTTAAAAAAATTGGAGGAATGACATGAAAATGAATAAGAAATTTGGTTTAGTAGCAACAACTGCTTTATGTGCCATTGTGTTGGTAGCTTGTGGTGGGAATGAAAAGAAAACGGCTGAAAGTAGCAGTGTTTCTTCTTCAAGCTCTTCAGTAGAGAGTTCATCTAAAAAGAAAGAAGCAAAGAAAGAGTCATCTTCTAGTGAATCGAAAGAAAGCAGTTCTTCTAAGGACAAGTCAGATTCTGCAGAATTTGATGCTGTTGTAGCAGGAATTAAGAAAAATATAGACGCAAAAGAAATCAACGTATTACATGCTAGTATGGAACCACAAATTTTTAATCAAGACTATGTAACAGTTAGTTTAGATGGGTATGAGATGCTAGAATTAAATGATTTCAAGCAAGATTATGCATCAAGTTTTAGAAATAATTCAGACTATGCCGGAATTCTTTTGGCTAAATATACAGTTACTAATACTGGTACAGAAGATGCTTATTATTTTGCCATTCAGAATTTATCTTATTCAGGAGCTAAACGTTCATATACTAATTCACTGCATATTATGACAGATGATGTAGATAACTTTGTTAGTCTTTTACTTAAGAAAGACGGGAAATTAGCACCAGGTGAAAGTGTTACTGGATTTGTCCCATTTACAATCGATGGAGATTCACTAGACAAAATGAAGGATTTAACAATGGTAACGATGGAAATTCCATCAGCCTATAAGACAGAAGAGATAAAGAATGAAAATAAGTTAGGTGAGGTTGTCAAAGTAGATTTGCCTGTGACTAGTGATGGTGAAGGTACATTAGCTGAAAAAGGCACTTTTTATGGGGATAAAGCAACTGTCGATAATATGGGAACAAAAACATTACTGAAAGAGAAGAAAGACATTAATGAAACTTTAGCATTTGGTGAAGCAGATGTAACGCTGAATGGTTATCAATTTACTGAATTTGTACCAAATGAAACTGAAGCACCACGTTTCAGAGATTTTGAAAATGGTATTGTCTTAATGACTGCAAGTTTAACTATTAAAAACAATGGTGATGAAGTGGTTGCACCATCTCGATCATCAAGTGTATTGAATGTAAATAATAACGCACAACGTATTTTAAGCTCAAGCATGTTATTAGCTACAGTGAGTGATGATGAAGTTAAAAAAGGCGAAGCTGACGAATGGATTCAAGTTTTTGCTTTTGATAAAGAACAATACGACAAGATTTGGAAAGAAAAAGATTTTAGTTTGAAAGTGAATCTAAGACAAGAGTCAGGATCATTAAGAAAAGGTGAAGACATTACCTTTGATTTACCAAAATAATTTAAATTAAAAATGACATCCGCCTTGATGAATAAGGTGGATGTCATTTTTTGATTTTACGCAATTCTGCCATTTATTGCTTGAAGGAAGATAATTAGTCTAAGAAATAGAGAAGGTGAGATAGAAACTAAGAACTAGTTTTGTCTCACGGTCTTCTAAACATAAGTCATTAAAACTTACTAGCTTCAGGATCTTTAATACCATCTTCATTGTTTTTTTGAATAATCCTAATTTCACCAGAATCAGTTGTAATTGAAACTTTTTCAGTGGATGGATCGATGGGTCTGTCAAATTCATTAATAACTCTGCCAGAGGTGCTTTTTAATTGGAAATCTAAAGGTACAGTATCTAGTTGCACCCATTTCACAATGCCATCATGGCTATTGATTGTACCTGATATGTTTTTATCTTGAGAAATAATCAAGGCACCACTGTCATTGTTAATTTCTACAAAGCCAGAATTATTGTTTAAAATCAGTTTACCAGATTCATTTTTCAGAGTTGAATTCCCACTTTGGTTTTCTAATACTACCGTTCCATCTTGGTTAGTAATGTTTAGCTTTTGTAACAAAGTATCATTTAAAACACTTTTACCAGAAATATTTGCAATTGAAAAATCAGTAGAACTAGTATTTTGGATATTAATCAACCCAGATTCTGTTTGAAGTTTAGCAATACCTTGTCCATTTTTTAAAATAGATTTCCCACTGTAATTATCGATAGTTAGGGTAGTTGCATAATTTGACATGAAAATATCAGTTGAAATACTTTTGATATCCATATCTGTAGCTTGTAAATTACTAATCTGGATATCACCCTGATCAATGTTTAGATTAATTGTTTTAGCTGTTAAGTTCGTTAATTGTAAGTTGGCATCTTTTAAGTTTAGTTCAAGTTTATCAAGCTGTTCATTTTGAGGTACGTAGAGAATTACTTCATTTTTTTTAGGACATGAGAAAAAATTAAAGAATGTTCTTTGACCTAAATTAACATTTATATTTTTTGAATTTGGCTTTAAGTTCGTTATTTTTTTTATGACAGAAGAGTGCATATATCCTTGAATCTCAATCCGAGCTTGATCATCATTAGCAATCGGAACGGTCATAACATCAGCATGATAATCTGTATTGATGGTTAAGTTTAGAATTTGATTGGCATCAATAGTCAGCTCATTTCTATAAAAGGTTCCATTATGAAACCACGAATTTGTAATAGAAAGATAGGCAATGCTGCTAATGCTTAGGATTAAAGTAGTTCCTATTAGGTAAAGCATTTTTTTATGTTTAAGTTTTTTGATGATTCTTAAGATAAGTAAGAAAATAGCACTGAAAAAAATAGCTAGTGTAAGTGGGGGTAATGCAAAATAGTGTTCAATTAAAGCTTCATGAATGAAGGCAATACTGAAAAGAATAATAATAATGAATAAAAATAGCAAGCTGATAGAGCCTATCAGTTGCTTAATGCGAGCAAAAAAAGTTTTTCTTTTCCCTTTTTTTTCATCTTTATAAGCTTTCTTTACTTTTTCAATTGGAACCACGTCTTTTTCAGCTGTCAGAGCAGTGTGCAATCGCTGATCTTCGTAAAAATCATCTACAATTTCCTTAGGTGTTCCTAAAGAATGAATCACTTCTTGTTCATTTTTCCCTTCACTTAGTTGAATATCAATATGTTCCATTAAATCTTCCCTGAGTTCATAAAAAGAAGATTTATCTGATTCTAAAAATAAATCTTCCATTTCTTTAAAGAATTTATCGGTTAAATTCATCGTATTCCTCCTGCCTTATATTTGCTACATCTTTAACGAAAATGTCCCACTCCTCTTCAATATCATTTAAATAGTCAATACCACTTGGAGTAATTTTATAATATTTTCTAGCTGGACCACTAGAAGATTCTTTTAGATAGGTTTCACAATAGCCTTCTTTTACTAATCTTCTAAGAATTGGATATAGTGCTCCCTCTGTGAGAGATATATGTTTATCTATTTTTTGTGTTAATTCATATCCGTATCGATCTTCGTACTGCAATAAAAATAATACGCACAATTCTAACACACCTTTTTTAAATTGGTTTGTTTTTTTCATTGTAGTTCCACCTTCCAATAGTTAAACACACTCAAACAAGCATTACACTTAAGTTTACTCTATTTTTAAAAGAATATAAAGAATTTTAAAATAGAGAGTTCAAAAAAATGGATTAAGTTTAGTCTAAATCACATTATTGAATTTTATTAGTTAAAAATAAGAGAAGTATTATGTAAGCAACTTTGGTTAAGTTTAATTATTTCCTAGGAAATAATTCTAATGAAATAACGTTAACACAAGGTTTTATCCTTATGTTAACGCCGCAATTTATTTTAAGGGTATGTTTGTTTTTAATTATTTAAGTTTGAATTCAACTTTAGATTTGTCTGCATATTTAACTTCAAATTGGAATTTTTTGTAGTCAGATCCAGCATTTAATTTAGCTAGAACATGTTTAGCAATATCAGATTTGCTGCTGTTTTTAACATCTAATCCAGCAAGTACGCCTTCGATTTTTGCTTGTGCAACTTTACCTTCGATTTTTTCGCCAGTAAATTCATTTACATATTTAGCTTTAACAGTTCCGTTAGATTTAACTTCGTAATCTAATTCGATGTCTTTTTTCTTGTATTCGATATCGATTTCGATATCTTTAACTGGTGCTTTGTTTGCTTCTGGAGTAGTAACTTCAGGTTCAGTAGGATCAGTAACTTCAGGAGCTTCAGGTTCAGTAACCTCAGGCTCAGTAACTTCAGGTTCAGTTACTTCTGGAGCAGTAGCACTATTAGAAGTTCCGATGTTAGCACCTTGGTAATATGCGCTATTAATTACAACAATTTTTAAGTCAACTGAAGTTCCGTAAGCGATATCTGTTAAGATACCAATTGCTTGAGAACTACTATTTGCAAAACGAGCTGCTACTAAAGATGCATCAGCGCTAGAGTATCCAGCAGCTTCCCATGTTGCTGCACTTTTTAATGAGTTGTAGATAGCACGAACGTTAGCAACAGTAAAGTCTGTTCCTACTAATTCAGCAATTTCTGCTTTTGTAAAAGTAATTACTGTTTCGTTTTTAGTAGCTGAAACTACAGTAGCAGCTTCTGCTGATTTAGGTGCTAAAACGGGACCAACACCTACTGTTAAGACCATACCTGCAACTAGGACTGTTTTAGTTAATTTGTTTAATTTCATAATAAATTCCTCTTTTCTTTTTTTTAGTTATTTACCTTACACCAGTACTATACAATGAACAGTACTGGTTTGTCAACAGAATATTTGAATTAAAATAAAAAAACTTGTAAAAGCCTTATTAGAATAGGGTTTTTTAGAAATTTAAAATAAAAAAGAAATAGGAACACAAAAAAGAGACTGAGACAAAACTATCTTTTACACTAAAAAAACAACGTGGAACATTCAGAATCACTGAATGTTTCCACGTTGTTTCTTTTTTTAGAGACTTTTCTCTCCCTCTTACCGTTAATTTTCCTAAATTTATCGCCATTAAGGTCAAACCTATTTCATTCGTCACTTGCTCGTGACCTTGCACATAAAATCGAGTGAACCCTAAATGAGCCTTCAAGAAGCCAAAAACAGGTTCGACATCTACTTTACGCTTCTTGTAAATGGCGGTTGTTTTTTCGTCTAAAAGCTTTTCTTTTTTGCGACCTGAAAATTGATTTTGAGTATACGCATATAAAAGAACTTTAACCCTGAGTTTAGGGTGATAAGCAGGTCGTCCTGTTTTTGTTTCTACTTGATAGAGAACTGCCTCTGGAATGGATTCAACTAACCCATTCACAGCACGAACAAGATCGGTTTCTGGGATAGTCACCTCTAAATTCAATGGTGAAATGGACTGGGTCCATGGTATAATTCACTCCCTTTTGGTTTGGTTTTGTCACTTTAATCATAACAGGAAGCGCTGTTTATGTGTAATCAAAAATGGTGGACCACTAGTTTTTTTCTAGTGGTCCACCATTTTTAGTATAGAGAGGACTTTTGTCCCAGTCTCCTTATTTGTTTATTTAAGACGTTTTTATAATCATTTTATTTACTTTGAAGTTCTTCGTCCTTTTCAATGTCAGAAACATTTTTAGCACCATTTTTAAAATTTTCATCCGTTTCGGTAAGATTACTAGTAATGATGTCACCCTCAAAGTGTTGATCATAAATATCTGCACTAAAGGTTTTTTCTTTATCATCATTCACATAGCCATTAATAGATGGAATTCCCATTGGTGAAACAATTACCTTTTCAAATGTTATGGTTTCAATTCCCTCGTAATTGTATTTTAAGTACTTTTCAATTCGTGGGCTTTCTGTTGACATCATTTCATTTTTTTTAATTTCTTTCACAATTAACCAACCCCCTGTTATAATAAATATAGTAATCAATATAATAATAACTATCTATTTCATTTTTTCACACCTTAAAATTTTATAATTTTTATAAAACAACTATACAGGAGGAAATGCAATGACACAACTGACAGATGAACAATATTGGAAATTAGCCAATACAGTTTATAAAGATTCAGCCTTAAACATCAATGAAATTAAGAATCTTACAGAAAAAGAATTAAAAAATATTGATAGTATAAAAACTAGTGATAATACTAAATGGGTAACGATTAATTCAATCAACACAGACAGTGGCTTACAAGCGATGGCTGTCATTCCGATGAGTGAGTATAAAGATTTATGTTCTGGGAAGATTACGGAGCCTCAGACGTTAGTTTTTGCAACTCGTGGTAGTGAACTAGGTGAAGATGGATGGATGCTAAAGCGACAACATTTGCAGCTGCTCGTGCGTACCGATTGTTACCACCAGATTTACAGAAAGCTGTACGTGATGGAAAATACGATGATATGATTCGTGATTTTCGACATAAAAATGATCCAGTAGGCTATTTGCCAGCTGGAGAAATAATTGGTTCAAGAATCATGACCAAAAGTGCTAGTGGCAATTTACCATTTGCTCCTCATATGCAAAATAGTTTTGTACAACGTTCATCTTAAATTCTGTACTATATTTTTCCATATAAAAAGACCTCCAAAAGTTAGATTTTTTAGGTCTAACTTTTTGGGGTCGGTACACTAGTCGTGCCTTTGTTGGTTATTTAGAAAGATTCTTTTGTGACTTTACTTACTTTGTACCTTTTCTTCTTTTTCAATTTCAGATACAGGTGTAAATCCAGACTCAACAACTTTGTCTGTTGTTGTCAAAGGAATAGTACCAGTAGAGTTTAACGCAGTTTCAAAATGTTCTTTATAAATATCAGCACTAAATGACATATCTTTATTACCATTTACATATCCTTCAATATATGGGACTCCCATTGGCGATACTTTGGTATCAATAAAAGTGACGGTTTCAATTCCTGCATAGTTATACTTTAAAAATTTTTCGATTCTAGATCCTTCAAATTTTATAAATTCTTTTTCCTTAATTTCTTTCACAATTAACCAACCCCCTGTTATAATAAATATAGTAATCAATATAATAATAACTATCTTTTTCATTTTTTCACACCTTAAACATTTTAATATATTAATAAATTAACTATACAGGAGGCAATTGAATGGTGCAAGTAACAGATGAACAATATTGGGGGCTAGCTAACAATAGTTATAAAGATAAAAATTTAGAAATTCAAAAAATAAAAGAAATGTCAAAATCAGAATTAAATAATTTACAAACAATTGTTTTAGAAGATGGATCTCGTTGGGTAACGATTAATTCAATCAACACAGACAGTGGCTTACAAGCGATGGCTGTCATTCCGATGAATGAGTATAAAGATTTATGTTCTGGGAAGATTACGGAGCCTCAGACGTTAGTTTTTGCAACTCGTGGTAGTGAACTAGGTGAAGATGGATACAATGATTGGATCAAAACCAATGCAATCATATTAGCTGGAGGAAAAAGTCCGGAAGAATTAAAAAAATACGATATTGAACAAGTTAATGCTCAAAATCAATTTATTCAATATGACGCCTTTGTGCAACAGACTATTAAGGATTTTAAACCAGAGAACTATAGTTTTACAGGACATAGTTTAGGAGGGGCGTTAGCTCAATATATGGCGGTTATGATGGATGCTAAAGCGACAACATTTGCAGCTGCTCGTGCGTACCGATTGTTACCACCAGATTTACAGAAAGCTGTACGTGATGGAAAATACGATGATATGATTCGTGATTTTCGACATAAAAATGATCCAGTAGGCTATTTGCCAGCTGGAGAAATAATTGGTTCAAGAATCATGACCAAAAGTGCTAGTGGCAATTTACCATTTGCTCCTCATATGCAAAATAGTTTCCATGGAATGTTTAATGGCGATGGATCTATTATGGTCCAAGTTGATCCTGAAGATATATTGAATCAGTTGGATCATTTTGATTCTGCTATACAAAAATTGTATTTTACACAAGAAATGATTTCAACAGTAACGGATAATTTGGATAAAGAAGTCAAGACAATTTATTCTACTTATGTGGATAAAATGGGGGTTGGAAGTTTTAGTCATTTAACAAGTAACGATGTAGAAGAAATTTTTGAAGAACTGGCACAATCATACAAAGGGAGCTCGTACTATTTTTATGATCGTAAAATGAAAGAAAGTCTGATTGATGATTTGGAAAAAACAAAGAAAAATCTTTCCTACTTAAGAGATAAAATTGGAGTAGCAGCCACTCAATTTGATACTGCAGATAAAAACATGGCCAAAAATTTAAGTACTATTCTTGGAGGATATTAACATGAGTATTGATTTTTTTTATGAATTAACTAAAGTACAAAAGGAACTAGAAAATTTAGGAGAAGAAGTTTCGGATGCCGTTCGTCATTCGTTAGAAGACGTTCTTGATTGGGCCAAAGCAGGATATCAGAAGCAAGCCTTGAGAGAACAATTAAAAGCTGAACTGCAGCGTGCGGTACCAGAACAACAAAGCTTACTAACTCATGAATGGTGCCAGGACAGTGGGCTTTCAGTTTCACAAGCTAAAACAAATTTAAAAGATGCTTTTACGAGTAGTGCTGGCAAGAAATTACAGACAGATGTGGGCACATTAGTAACTAATGTAGCGGATTCGGTAGAAGATATGAAAACATTTAAACAATCATTTAAAGCTTCAAATTGGATATGAAAATCAATAAAATAAACCCGTCACTTTTAAAATAAGAGACGAGTTTGTATACAATAATCAAAGAATGCGTTTTCTTTACAATTAGGTTAATGGTGTTCAATTCTCCATAAGGAATATTTCCGTATGGAGAAAAACCTGTTAAATCTGAGGATAGGTTCATAATATCTTCAATCTCAGTGTACAAAAGCAAAAAGTAAGCGAAACCGCCAGATTCATCTAAATCCTACATGGGAGTATTTCAAATCTTATACAAAAAAAGCTTTTAGACGAAAAAACAACCGCCATTTACAAGAAACGTAAAGTAGATGTTGTTTTTTGCTTCTTGAAGGCTCGTATAGGGTTCACACGATTTTATGTGCGAGGCCACGAGCAAGTGACGAATGAAATAGGTTTGGCCTTAATGACGATAAATTTAGGAAAATTAGCGATAAGATGGAGAGAAAAGTCGCTAAAAAAGAAACAACGTGGGAACATTCAGTGATTCTGAATGTTCCCACGTTGTTTTTTTAGTGTAAAAGATAGTTTTGTCTTAGTCTCTTCTAATTCATTTAGTTAATCTTCTTTTAATTTTTTCTCAATTTGTAGACGTTGGACTTTCATAGTTGCTGTACGAGGAATATCATCGTAAGCCATGATGATTGGTTCGTTTAAATGTGGTAAGTCAGCGACTTGTTCCCACCAAGCATCCCAGTTCATCTCTTGTTTTGGATCGACAGCTAGGATAGGTTGAGGTGAATTCTCTTTGCCGCGGACAATAATGACTTCTTGTAAAAAGTCTAAAGCATCTAATAAATGATCTTCAATGGCTAGGCTGCTATCGATATTTTCAATTAAGTCCACTTGGCGATCTTTTAGGAATAGGTGTCCGTTTTCATCCATAAAGCCATAGTCGCCACTGTCCCACCAAGGTCCGTAAACGGTTGATTGGAAACGATCATCCTCTTTATAGTAAGTTAACGCACGACCTTTTGATAAGAAATGAATATTTCCGTCAGTCATTCTTGGTAAAACGTTCCCCTTTTCATCTGCAATTCGAGCTTCCGTTAACCCTTCTAAGCCAACACCCATATCACGGGCATCAGAAGTTTTTAATGACTCTAACGTATGAGCTTTTAGAATCATTGGACCACATTCGCTTTGTCCGTAGACTTGAAGGAAGATTGGTTCATTTTTTTCTGATGCTTTTAAAAAGCTAGCCATGGTTGCATTGTTGATGGCATCAAATGTTGAGTGATAGTAACGAACACTAGCAAAAACTTCAGGTTGTTCTTTTGCTAAGCTAGTCCATTGAACAAAGTTGTTGGGATGTGTTTCGATAGCGATTGGTTGATGTTTTGTCACCATTTCGGCTACTGTTTCACGATTAGCTTTAGATAATGGCATCATTGGGAAGCCCATCGCCATTAAAGAAGAAATTCCAATGTTAAAGCGAGAATGAACCGGTGAAATATGGAAACCGACTAATTTTTTCTCAGCAATTTTTGTGAAGATGGTTTTTTGCCATTTTGTGCGCCAACCCATTGAATTAGCAGAGTGACAAATTAGTTTTGGAATACCGGTTGTGCCAGATGTGTGTGTCATATAGGCAATCTCATCTTGTGGTAGTTCAACTTGGGGAACTTTGTCAGCTGGGGTGTTTAGTAGTTTGCTAACAGAAATTTGTTTTTCAGGAGAACTGTTTTTTACTAAAGCCACTTTGTCGGCAGTTTCATCATCGAATAAAATAAATGGATTTTCAAGACGATTCACAAAAACTTCGATTGTTTCTGCTGGGAAATGGTACGAAATCATTGCTGGAACGGCAGCTAAATAAGAAGCGGCAACAGCTAATAGATAAGTATCAAATTTTGAACTTTTAAAAATAATGATTTTGTCGCCAGCTTTTACACCTAAATTTGCTAGTTGATACGCACGGTTCAAAATCGCTTCATGACTTAGTTTGTAGGTATAGTTAAGTCCTAATTCTGGAAATGCAGGCAATACCTCGTCTTGAAGAATTGTAACATCGGGTGTCTTAATTGAAGCATCACGATAATTACTGTATAAATTTAATGGTTGATAGTCTAAAAAATCGGTCAATTGGATTCCATCCTTTCAAAAATAAGCACCTTGCTCAGTTATTTATAAACTCACTGTAAATAATAGCATAAGTCAGAGTTTTCAGCCAATATTTTAAGAGATATTCGTTTAAATCGCTGAATGATTGCGTTATTATTTTGAGTTAGAATATTCATTCACAAGAGTTAGATTCAAGTAGTTCTTTCTGATAATACTGTAATAAATATTATTGGAAATTACAGTGCAATTTCCAATAATGAGCGAACCTTAAAAAAATTGGGTCATCTTTCTCCGATAAATTACCGAAAAAAGATGCTCCAATGTGAGGATTTTTTTAATTGTATCAAAAAGTAGTTACACGTTCTATTGACTCTGTTTTGATTAAATTTCTGGTTTTTTATCAGAATAGTATAAGTTAACCTTGATATTTTGTTTGAAGTTACCAAAGTCTTCGCCGAATAAAGTCATTCCGCCAACATTTTTAGCATTATCTTCAACAGCTAAACGAAGGGTCATAATCGGGTTATCAAGTATATTCAAATCTTTTAACGAAACGGTTGAAGCGAATTCACCGTTAATGCCGGTATCTAGTTGATCTGTGCGAATGGTTTTAAGTAAACCATATTGACTAAAATCATCGTTCCACCATGAAGGTGTGTATTTGCCACGAATATCAGAAAAATTCCCTGGAACGTTGCAAACACCCACTTTAACATCATTAATATAGATGCTAATATCACTAGGCCAAACATTATTAGAACGTGGGAATTCAGAAGATAGTTCTAAGCTAATTTCTAATAATTCTGGGATTTCATCTTTTTGGATTAAGTTCGGAATTTTATACTCAACGAATCCTTTAGAAAACCAAAGCAATGAGGCATTGACTCGGTTGCTATCGAAGAAATATTTTGAATCATCTAGTTTGCCTACAATTTCATCTTTTGTTGCTAATCCACAAGTTGGTGCGACTTCAAAATCAGTAAAGTGTCCAATTTTTAAATCAGTTGAGTGGAGATGATAGGCACGGAATATTTTTTCTGGGAAGGTGATGTGGATATCATCGACGGCTAAATAAACCATCTTTTGTACACCTGAACGACCAGGTTTCTTTTCTGATTTTACTAAGCGAGCCTCTTCCATTTTTTGAATATGTCGTGTAATAATTGCTGAACTTAGCTGTAGATGCTCAGCGATTTCTGAAATATTTAATTTATTGTTTCCTAAAAGCTCTAAAATTTTTAAGCGGGTTTCACTGGCTAGCGCTTCATAAACAATTAACGAATCTTTGCTTAAATCAAGTTCCATAAAAAAATCCTCCTTAGGTTCATCGGTTTTT
Source organism: Carnobacterium gallinarum DSM 4847 (assembly GCF_000744375.1). NCBI lineage: Bacteria > Bacillati > Bacillota > Bacilli > Lactobacillales > Carnobacteriaceae > Carnobacterium > Carnobacterium gallinarum. Next base: position 1,295,814 of record NZ_JQLU01000005.1, read on the forward strand.
GATTATCTACAGTGTACCATGATTAACTTATAAGTAAATAGTTTAATAGATGTTTATCTTTAATGATTAACCAAACAGTGAATATAAAAAGTGTTGACTTATAAAACTTTGTATAATATTATTATTCGTGTAAGCGGTATCTATTTTATTTAATTAACTTTTAGGTTAATTTTTAAAGAAGCAGTATTTAGCTTTTTTTGTTCTTGATTAACTTTTCTAACAAGTTTGAATAGATAGTGATTTCAGCTAATTGAAGTAGTTGTTGTTCAGGGAAAATAAAATGAATTGGAGGAATAAAAATGAGAAAATTGATGACGTTCGGAGTGGCACTATTCATGTTGGTAACACTAGTTGCTTGTGGGAAAGGTACAAGTAGCGCTGATGGAAAGGTAGAATTGAGGATTTCTTGGTGGGGTGGCGACAGTCGTAACGAGGCCGTTCAAGCAGCAATCAAAGAATTTGAAAAAGAAAATCCTGAGATTAAGGTGAAGGCTGAATTTGGTGGTTATGGCGGTTACCAAGAAAAAATGACGACTCAACTTTCTGGCGGAACAGCACCTGACGTAATTCGTTTAGACTCAATGTGGATGAATCAATATCAAAACAATTTACTAGATTTAAATGATGTTGCCAAAGAAATAGGATTAGATAATTTTGATAAAAAAACGCTAACACCAGTTTCTGAAAAAGGGAAAGTATTAGGGATTCCTTTATCTACCAACTATCGAGGTTTGTATTATAACAAGACGGTTCTTGATCAATATGGTATTGAGAAACCAGCTAGTTGGGAAGATTTATACGCAATGCGAGAAAAATTACCGGAAGATATGTACCCGTTATGGGCTGGATTTAGTCAAAAAGGCGTGACACCCGTTTTCTTCTTTGCTTTAATGGCACAACAAACTGGGAAGCCAATTGCTGACGAGAATAATAAATTGATCTATACAGAAAAAGATTTTCAAAATGTAATCGCTTTTTATGAAGACTTAGTTGCTAAAAAAATTATTCCCTCAAAAAAGGTTATTGATAATGCAGGAATGGTTGATGGTGCTCCAATTCCAGATCTGGTAAATGGAAAATGGGTGTCAGTGTTTGAATTTGTGGCGAATACGAATGTTTTAAATAGTCAATTAAAAGAAAAAGGCTTTGAATTAGCGTTAGCTGGTTTTCCAACATTAGAAAATCAAAAATCGACAGGTGTTTGGACAAAGCCTTCAATGGTATATTCAATCCCAACTGCGTCAAAAAATCAAAAAGAAGCTGCTAAATTAATTGATTTTCTAGTAAATAGTGAAGCGGCGAATAAGGCACAAAAGCTTGAGAATGGTGTTCCAGATAGTAAGACAGGTAAAGCGACGTTAGAATCAGAGGGCTTAATTACGCCGTTAGTTTCAGAGACGATTGATTTAGGAAGTTCGTTAGTTGATCCAACATTATCGAATGTGTTTAAGTGGGACCGAGCAAAATTAAATGATGTTTCGCTAGATGTTATTACGGAATTAGACTATGGCAAGATTACTGGAAAAGAAGCTGCTAAGAAGTTGTATACAGCATTTAAAGAAGAAAAATTTACGGAATAATCATCAATAAATGTATTGAAATGACTAGCTATAGAAAGAATTTGTTGCGATCTATAGCTAGTAAATAAAAAAGGAGAAAAATATGAATAAGAAAAAATATTTAGGCTTATTGTATCTTGCACCATGGTTAATTGGAATTAGTATTTTTGTTATTTATCCATTTGCGATGTCACTTTTTTATAGTTTTACAGATTATTCGATGTTAAATGAATTGAATTTTGTTGGTTTGGCTAATTATCAGAAGATGTTTTTTGATGATCCGGTTTTTATCACATCTTTAGTAGCTACTTTGAAATTTGTCGTATTTAATGTTCCTTTGAAATTAGTTTTTGCGTTGTTTGTGGCGTACATTATGAATGCAAAATTAAAAGGAATTGGTATTTTCCGAACGGCTTATTATATTCCTTCGATACTAGGCGCCAATATTGCAATTGCCGTCTTGTGGCAGTTTTTATTTAAAAATGATGGATTTATTAATATGGTATTGGAGCGAATTGGGCTGGATGGTGTTGGGTGGTTTTCAAGTCCAACCGGTGCGATGGCAACGATTGTGATTCTACGTGTTTGGCAGTTTGGTTCTGCGATGGTGATTTTTTTGAATGCGTTAGCTGAGATTCCAGAAGATCTTTACGAAGCTTCGGCGATTGATGGTGCTTCAAAGGTGCGGATGTTCTTTTCAGTCACGTTGCCACAGTTAACCCCGATTATTTTCTTTAATTTGATTTTGCAGTTAGTTCAGGCATTTCAAGAATTTGACGGACCGTTTTTAATAACAGGCGGAGGTCCAATGAAATCGACTTATTTATTGCCGATGTATATTTATGACAGTGCCTTTAAGAATTTTAATATGGGCTATTCCAGTGCGTTATCTTGGGTTTTATTTGTTTTTATTATGTTATTTACGGCAATTTTATTTAAGACATCCAAGAGCTGGGTATTTTATGCAGACGGTGGTAAATGAAATGGAGGTAAGTGAAAATGAGTGAACAAGTGCAGAAAACCAATCTAACATCCCAACCTTATCTAAAGAAACCGGCGAAGGGTCACTATCGCTTTAAGAAAAAAATGAATGTTTTCTTGAAATATATGGTGTTGGTAATAGGTGCAATTATTATGCTGTATCCAATCCTTTGGCTGTTTGGTGCATCCTTCAAATCCAATACAGAGATTTTTCAATCCTTATGGTTTATGCCTAAAACCTTTGATTTTTCACCGTATATTGAAGGGTGGAAGACATCTAGTCAGTATACGTTTGCTACCTACTTCTTAAATTCCTTCTTAATAGTTATTCCTAAAGTAGTGCTGACATTGATTTCTTGTACGTTAGCCGCTTATGGATTTGCACGTTTTGACTTTCCTGCAAAAAAAATTCTATTTCCAATTATGATTGCAACGTTATTTTTACCAGGAATTGTGACACGGATCCCCTTGTATATTTTTTGGAAAAATATTGGCTTGCTAGATACGTATATTCCTTTAGTTGCCAATTCGGCTTTTGCTTGTGATACATTTTTTGTTTTTATGCTGGTTCAATTTTTCAGAACCGTTCCAAAAGAACTAGATGAAGCTGCGACAATTGATGGTTGCAATTCTTTTTCAGTATTGACGAGGATTTTAGTCCCTATTTTAAAGCCTTCGCTGATTACAGCCGCTCTTTTTCAATTTATCTGGACGTTTACGGATTTTCAAGGACCATTAATTTATATTTCGTCAGTTGAGAAATATCCCGTTTCATTGGCGTTAAAGATGTCGATGGATACAACTTCTAGTGATTTTAATTGGAATCGAACAATTGCTATGTCGATTATCGGCTTGATTCCATCGCTTATTTTATATTTTTCAGCTCAAAAGCATTTTATCGGCGGCTCGACGGCTGGCGGTATTAAAGGATAAATCTATTTCAAGGAGGAGTAAAAATGTTAACGAATTATACAGTATCTGCATTTGCAGATGAGATTAGTGAAAGCTTAGATGTGCAAATGAAGGTTTTAAAACAACATGGAATTCAACATATTGAAGTTCGTGGAATTGCAGGGCGTTCGATTGTTGAGTATTCATTAGCGGAGATTCAGCAGTTTAAACAGATTTTAGATGAAAATCAATTCAGGGTTTCCAGTATTGGTTCACCGATTGGGAAAATCATGATTACGGATGCTTTCGAGGAACATTTAACTTTATTTAAGCATACGTTAGAAATCGCTCGTATTTTTCAGAGTCCGTTTATTCGGATGTTTAGTTTTTATATTCCGGAAAATGTAGATGCAAATCAATTTGAAACAGAAGTAATCCGAAGATGGCAGTCCTTTCTTAAGGAAGCAGAAGCCTATGAAGTGACGCTGTTGCATGAAAATGAAAAGGGAATTTATGGAGATACGGCAGAACGCTGTTATACATTAGTGAGTCGGCTAAATTCGGATAAGGTAAAGCTAGCCTTTGATCCAGCTAATTTTGTGCAATGTCAGGAAGAAGTATTCCCGAAGGCTTATGAGTTATTAAAGAGTGAGATTGCGTATTTGCATATTAAGGATGCTTTAGCTGAAACTGGGGAGGTGACGCCGGCAGGTCTTGGAGATGGACAGGTTAAAGAAGTGTTAGCGGCATTGGCTCGTGAGGACTTTCAAGGGTTTGCTTCGTTAGAACCACATTTGACCATTTTTGAAGGTTTCGCCAATCTAGAAAAAAATCAAGTCGACTTAAGGGAACAGCCTGATGGCATCCGAACGTTTACGGTTGCTGCAGAGGCTTTAAAAGGACTTTTTAAAACAATTGATCAGGAGTGGAAATAAAATGGCAGACATTGGTTTAGCGGTGGTTGGAGCAGGAAATATTGGAACGATGCATATTGATTATTTAAGTCGCAATCAGATTAAAGGCTGTCGGTTAGTTGCAATTTGCGATACGGATGCAACTAAGTTAGAGCAAATAGAGGCGAATTATCCAAAACGTTATCAATTGTATTCTTCATTAACAGATTTACTAAAAGATTCAAAGGTAGAGGCTCTTTTAATTGCTACGCCGCACTACGATCATCCAACATTAGCAATTGAAGGGATGAAGGCCGGAAAACATGTATTAATTGAAAAACCAGCGGGTGTTTATACAAAAAAAGTCATGGAAATGAATCAAGTCGCTGAAGAAACAAAGCTAGTTTTTGGGATAATGTACAATCAACGAACGAATCCTCTTTACCGCAAAGTTCGTGAATTGATCCAGACTGGAGAATTAGGTGAAATTAGACGAACGAATTGGATTATTACGACCTGGTATCGTTCGCAAAGCTACTATAATTCTGGCGGTTGGCGTGCGACTTGGGCAGGAGAAGGTGGCGGCGTGTTACTCAATCAAGATCCTCATCAATTAGATTTGTGGCAGTGGATTTGTGGGATGCCGGAACGAATCCAAGCTTTTGCTTATTTTGGTAAGCATCGTGATATTGAAGTTGAGGATGAAGTGACGGCTTTTGTCGAATATCCCAATGGAGCAACGGGGGTCTTTATTACGTCTGTATCGGAAACACCTGGCAGCAATCGTTTAGAAATTGTCGGCTCTAAAGGCAAAATTGTTGTGGAAGATCAGCAGTTGCGATTCTGGCAGGCAAAAGTTGATGAAGCTGAATTTAATCGGACGTATCAAGGTGGCTTTGGCGAACCTGAAATCTGGCAGATACAAGTCCCGATTCAACAAGAAGAACGACCTGAGCATCAGATAATCACTCAAAATTTTATTAATGCTATCCTGAATGATGAAGAGCTAATCGCTCCAGGAGTAGAAGGGATCAATGGTCTAATGATTTCAAATGCTTTTCATTTATCAACTTGGAAGGACAGCTGGGTAGAACTGCCGTTAGATGAAGAAGATTATTATCTGAGGCTACAAGAAAAAATTCAACAGTCTCAAAGGAAAAAAGTAGTAGAAAATGTAGTATTAGATACAAAAGCGACCTATTCATAATGTAGGAGTGAAGGCGATGAAGAAGATAAATGTTGCACTAATTGGATGTGGGGCGATTTCGATAATACATGCTCAAGGGATTGCGAACAATCCTGCTACTGAATTAGTTTACGTAGTCGATAAAGTCACTGCTAAAGCAGAAAAGATGGCACAAGTCTATCACTGCAAAATGGAGACAAATTACCAGAACTTATTGGATAATCCAGCAATCGATATGGTGATTATTTGTACACCTCATTATTTGCACAAGGAAATGAGTATTGCTTTCTTACAGCATGGCAAGCATGTTTTATGTGAAAAACCAATGGCGTTAACCGTTAAAGATGGCGAAGAGATTTTAGCGATTGCAGCTTCCGTAGAGGTAGAATATGCTGTCTGCTTCCAGAATCGGTTTAATGACGCCTCCGTTAAATTAAAAGAATTGCTAGAAGTGAACGCGCAAGAATTCGGTCAATTGAAAGGGGCTAAGTTAACTCTTAGTTGGCATCGAACAAAAGCTTACTATGCTGATTCTGATTGGCGAGGGGATTTGGCAAAAGAAGGCGGCGGTGTGTTAATGAATCAAGCGATTCATACGATTGATTTGATAACTTGGCTCGTTGGAGTACCGGAATCGGTGAAAGGTCAGATCAGTAGGAATTTATTTGACAGTCAGATTACGGTTGAAGATACGGCGATGGCTTTAGCGTTGTATGAACACGGGCAGCCACTTACTATATACGCCACCAATACATTTTCAAGAGACTTACCACCAGAAATCTATCTTGAATTTGAGCATGGGGAAGTCAGTTTAGTCGGGAGTGATTGGCTTAAAGTAAATAAAGAACTCTTAGTTGCTCCATCGAAAGCAGAAGCTGAGAAAACGGCGCCCTCATTAGGAAAAACTTACTGGGGAAATAGTCACCAGCGTTTGATTGCGGAATTTGTTTATCGGATTTTACAAAAACCAACAATAAAAACCAATTATTTGCCTAAAGAAAATGGGTTAGATGCACTAAAAATAATTGAAGGCATCTATTTATCCAGTAAGGCAAATCAACGGATTACACTAAAAAATAATAATTTAGGAGACTTCAATGAATTTAAGAAATGATTATCCAAGACCTCAATTTGAGCGAGAAAAGTGGCAGAATTTAAATGGTCAGTGGCAGTTTGAATTTGCTGACAGGGAACAAGGAAAGCCATTGGAAAAATACTTTACGACTGAAAAATTAACGCAAGAAATTACCGTTCCGTATGTTTATCAAGCTAAATTAAGTGGCATTAACTGCCAAGAACGACATGAGCATATTTGGTATAAGCGGACGTTTTCGGTAAGCAAGAAGGCCGGAAAGACCGTCATTCTGCATTTTGGGGCAGTAGACTATTATGGGAAAGTTTTTGTGAACGGTCAATTTGTCGGTGAACATGAGGGAGGGCATACTTCTTTTAGCTTTGAAATCCAAGATTATTTAGTAGCAGGTGCGGAACAGTTATTAACGGTCTATGCTTTTGATCCAGTGGAGGATGAATCGATTTTACGCGGCAAGCAATTCTGGGAAGAGCAGTCGAGAGGGATCTGGTACACGAATTCTAGTGGGATTTGGCAAACTGTTTGGCTGGAAGAAGTGAACCAGCAGTATTTAAATGGAATCAAATTTGACTCGCGTTATGATGAGGGCATGGTAGATGTTGAATGTGAGTTTAGCGAAGTAACAGAAGGAACGCATTTGACCTATCAAGTTTCTTTCAAGGAACAAAAAGTTGCAGAAGGGACATTTGAAGTTCTGGCAATGAAAGAAAAATACTCGATTGATGTGGTAAGAGGGAAAATATTTAACACAAGTTTTCATGAGGATGGAATTTCTTGGACGCCTGAAAGTCCGAATTTATTTGATATTCAGCTAGTTTTACAAGATAAGAATGGACAAATAATCGATCAAGTTCAGTCATATTTTGGTTATCGTAAAATTCATACGGAAAAAGGGATGGTCTTTTTAAACAATCGTCCTTACTATCAGAAGTTAGTGTTAGATCAAGGCTACTGGCCAGAAGGTTTGTTGACTGCTCCAACTGATGGTGATTTTAAGAAGGATATTTTATTAGCGAAGGAAATGGGATTCAATGGCTGTCGCAAACATCAAAAAACGGAAGATCCGCGTTTTCTCTATCATGCAGATCAGCTAGGTTTTTTAGTCTGGGGTGAATGTGCGTCGGCGCCGATGTTTACAGAAACGGCAGCGCAACGTTTAATAAAAGAATGGATGGAAATTATTCAGCGAGACTATAACCACCCGTCGATTGTGACATGGGTTCCGCTAAATGAAAGTTGGGGAGTTCCGGGTATTCATCTAGACGAACAACAGCAGCATTTATCTGAGACAATGTATCATTTGCTGCATACGCTAGACAGAACTCGTTTGGTGATTTCAAATGATGGTTGGGAGGCGACCGTAACTGATATTTGTGCCATTCATGATTACTCACATGGGAAAGCCAATGAACAACAGAAGTATGCTGATTTTCAAGCGGCGTTGGCGACTACTGAGAACTTGCTTAGCCATGCCCATCATCGTTGGAGTGTCTACGCACAAGGCTATCAACATCAAGGGGCGCCGATTTTATTAACTGAATTTGGTGGGATTGGTTTTCAAGTGGATGGACAAAAAGGCTGGGGGTATACGTCAGTAGAAACGGAAACGGACTATCTGGCGGATTATCGTCGGATTATGGAGGCGGTATTTGCCTCAAAAGGACTCTGGGGATACTGTTATACTCAATTAACTGATGTGGAGCAAGAAATCAATGGGATTTTATCTTATGATCGTCAGCCTAAATGCGATTTAGCTGCTATTCGTGAGTTAAATGAGATGTATCATCCAGAACGATTAGTTAGAGATTAAAGATAGTAAAATGCAAAAAAGCTGATTCAACATAAACGTGAATCAGCTTTTTTGGCTGCTTATAATTTTGTATTTGCAATCGCGTTGCGAATATCTTCCAAGGATTTTGCAGAAGCTGCGCTATTTTTAAACATACTATTGACAAATAAAGCATCAATCAAACTTAGTTGGGTAATTCTTGAGGCGAGCGCTTCAGAGCGATAGTCTGTTTCTTCAGCAGTTGAGAGTAATAAGGCATCAGCTAATTTTGCTAAAGGGGCAATTGCATAACTAGTAATCACAATGAGTTTGGCACCTTTTTCTTTGGCAGTTTTAGCAATGCTGAGAATATCTTTGTTGATTCCAGAGTGAGAAATGACTACGGCACAGTCGTCTTTTGTTAATTTTGCAGCTTGCATCAATTGGAAATGGCTGTCGATATTAAATAGACAATTCAAAGGCGAGCGCATAAATTTATGATAGGCATCCATGGCAATCACGCTAGATCCACCAATTCCAAAGAAGGCGATGGTTTCTGCTGAATTGAGAATTTGATTGGCACGGTTCATCTGGGATTCATCTAAAATGGCGCTGGTATCCTTCAAGGCTTGAATATTGGAAGAAAAAACTTTTTGAGCAATGACAAATTCACTATCTTCTTTGGAGATATGTTCATGAATCGAATCTGATTCATCTATTTGTTCAGATGCTAAGGCAATTTTAAATGCTTGAAATCCTTTAAAACCTAGACGTTTACAAAAACGAAAGACGGTAGCATCTGCCACATCCAAAGCATCTGAAATGGTGCTGATGGTTCCATGCACGATATCGGCTTGGTGAGCTAAAATGTAATCGGCAACTCTTTTTTCTTTATCACTTAAATCACGATAGATGGCTTTTATTTTTAGGCTAATTTGTTGTTCATGCATGAGAAATCCCTCGCTTTTTTAAGTATTTTATTGAGTATAGCATAAAAAAACAAAGAAAAAATATTTTTTTATTTAACTTGTAAAAAGAAAAATATTTTCGTATAATAGATTTATCAAATGAGATAAGGAAGTGTTGATTATGGAAATCGGCTTAGTTGGATTAGGAAAGATGGGCTTTAATTTAGCATTAAATTTACAAAAAAATGGACATCAGGTCTATGGTTTTGATGTGATGGATGCCTCTAAACAACATGCAAAAGAAGCTGGAATCGCTGTAGTCGATAGTTTAGAAGAGTTAACACAACAATTTTCTAAAATAAAAGTAATCTGGGTGATGGTACCAGCAGGTGAAGCAACTGAATTAGTTTTATTAGAGTTAAATCAATTATTAGGTAAGAAGGATATTGTTATTGATGGTGGGAATTCTAATTATCGGGATTCAATTCGTCATGCTGAAAATGCAGCTGTATTTGGCATTGATTTTCTGGATGTTGGAACAAGTGGTGGAACAAGTGGTGCTAACGCAGGTGCGTGCTTAATGATCGGTGGAGCAGAGCCGGCTTTTCAACAATTAGAATCCGTATTTGCGGAGATTTCAGTTGTAGATGGGTATTTATATACAGGCAAATCCGGCAGTGGACATTTCTTGAAAATGGTGCATAATGGAGTAGAATACGGTATGATGCAAGCGATCGCAGAAGGCTTTGAAGTTGTTGAAAAAAGCCCATTTGATTATGATCTAGAAGCTGTAGCGAAGGTTTGGAATAATGGCTCGGTTATTCGTAGCTGGTTAATGGAATTAGCTGAGAGTGCCTTTAGTAAAGATGAGCATTTGGATAAGATTAAAGGTGTGATGAATGCTTCTGGTGAAGGTCAGTGGACAGTTGAAACAGCGCTAGATATGAAAGTTCCAACTCCAGTAATTGCCTTATCTTTAATGATGCGTTATCGTTCGTTAGAAGATGATACGTTTACTGGTAAAGTTGTTGCAGCTTTACGGAACGAATTCGGTGGTCATGCTGTGGAGAGTAAGTAAACTAAATAAGTAAACTTGAAGGGGCGAGGCACAATTATGAAATCTGGATATGTGATTGGTGTGGATATTGGAACAACGAGTACAAAGGCGGTCGTTTTTAATCAAAAAGGAGAGGCACTAAACGCAAGTTATGTGTTGTACCCTTTAATTAAAGATACTCCTGAAATGGCTGAGCAAGATTTGACGGATTTGTTTGAAGCAACCATTGAAAGTATTCGGAAAGTTATCACCAAATCCAACCTAATGGCAAATGAGATTTTAGGTGTCTCCTTTTCAAGTGCGATGCATAGTTTAATTTTAATGGATGAAGGAAATCGTCCGCTAACACGCTGTATTACGTGGGCGGATAATCGGGCAAGTCAATGGGCAGAGGAGCTAAGACAATCAGAGGAAGGGTTGGCTATTTATCGTCGGACAGGTACGCCGATTCATCCGATGTCGCCTTTGGCTAAGATTCTATGGTTGAAGAATGCTGAAAAAGCCCTTTATCAAAAAGCTACTAAGTTTATTGGGATTAAGGAATATATTTTCTTTCAACTCTTTGGCAGCTATCAAGTTGATTATTCAAGTGCATCAGGTTCAGGTATGTTTGATATTTTTGATTTTCGCTGGGATCAGCAAGCTTTAAGTCTTGCTGGAATTACAGAAGATCAGCTTTCAATACCTGTTTCGCCAACAGCTAAAATTAGTGGTATGCCAAGTGAACTTGCAGAAAGAATGGGATTACTTCCAGATACTCCATTTGTTTTTGGTGGAAATGATGGCTGTTTGTCTAATTTAGGCGTAGGTGCTGTGGAACCAGGTGTTGCCGCCCTAACTATTGGAACAAGCGGAGCTATTCGTTTGGTCGTTGACCATCCAGTAACTGATCCAACCGGTAAGACTTTTTGTTATATTTTAGATGAAGAGCATTGGGTGATTGGTGGAGCGGTGAATAATGGTGGTGTTGTTTTAAACTGGGCCAGAAAGCAATTTTTTGTGGAAGAGCAGAAGGAAGCTATCAAACGTGGTGAAGATGCGTACGAAATCCTAATGGAACGCATTGGAACAGTTCCTGCTGGTGCAAATGGTCTTATCTTTCATCCCTATTTAAATGGAGAACGGGCACCATTATGGACGGCGGATGCTCGAGGTTCTTTTTCTGGATTAACGATGAATCATCAAGCAGAAGATATGCTGCGAGCAGTATTAGAAGGCATTTGTCTGAACTTGTATGATGTGTTTAATGATTTAATTGCTCTAGCAGGGAAACCGACTAAAATTATGGCAACAGGTGGGTTTTCTCGTTCAGAGTTGTGGCGCCAAATGATTGCAGATGTGTTTAATCAGGAGATTTCATTACCAGAAAGCTTTGAAAGCTCATGCTTAGGTGCAGCTGTTTTAGGAATGAAGGGTTTGGGCTTAGTGGATAGTTTACATGTAGTAAAATCAATGATTGGAGCGGAGCATCAACACGTTCCTAATCAAGAAGCTCAAGCAACCTATCAACTAGTCTATCCAGTGTTCCATCAATTAAGTCGCAAGATGCAAGAGAGTTATAGTATAGTAGCAGAACTACAACGAAAATTAATGTAAAAATTCCCGCTTTAAATCCATGTGAACTCTCTGGATTTAAAGTGGGTTTTCAATTCATTGGTTAAACAGAATCAATCTTTTAAAAAAATTTCAATAACAGGTACTAGCACATCAGGTTTTTTAGTTGGTAAAATCAACAAACTATCTGCTGGATTAATGGCTGTTTCAGTACTTGTGATAACTTCATCTGGATCAAAACTACGAAAGAAAATTTCAGAACCATCGTTTAACAACTGAGCATAGGCAATTTTATCAGCTAAGCCTTTTAAGTGAATATGTTGATAGGGCCACGAGAAAAGGTGAAGATAGAGCCGATTTCCATTTTGCGTATAGCGACAATCTGTCGGTGCTTCAAAAGCGCTAGCGCCACAATGAGAAATTCCCCGTTGATGGAGTTTGAACCATGCCCCAATCTCTGCTAAACGTGTTAATGCAATCGGGTCAATCAGTCCGCGTCCATTAGGTCCAATATTCATTAAAAAGTTTCCATCTAACGAAATAGTCTCAATCAACATTTTTACAAGCATTTCCGAACTTTTCCAAGCAAGATTATCTCGATCATAGCCCCAAGTTCCATTCATCGTTTGACACGCTTCCCATAGGACTGGCAAATTCTCTTTTATTAAAGGTTGGTTTGGCTGGTATTGTTCAGGCGTACTAATCCCTCGATTCAAATCTAAACGATCATTAATGAGTATCTCTGGTTGCAAAGTAAAACAGAGCTCCTCTAAACGTTGACTATCCCAATCTTTGGCTCCCTTGCCTTTTGACCATTCCCAATCTCGATGTGAGTAAGAAAAATCAAACCAAATATAATCTATTTTTCCATAGTTGGTTAATAATTCGGTTACTTGTCCAGCTAAATAATCTTGATATTTTTTTATTTCTCGAGTGTCATTAGAAGCAATGTATTGAGGGACCTCTCTTTGTGGATGCAAGCCATCAATAGGAAATTCTGGATGATGCCAGTCAATGACTGAATGATAAAAGCCAACTTTAATTCCAGCTTCTCGTAGTTTTGGTACAAGCTCTGCGATTAGATCACGCTGAAAGGGGGTATTGGTAATCTTGTAAGTGCTAAGCTGCGTATCCCATAAGGCAAAGCCTTCGTGGTGTTTAGTAGTGATGACAACATATTTTACTCCAGTAGCTTTTGCGACGGCAACCCACTCAGCGGCATCGAATAAATCAGGATTAAAATGATCAAAATATTTTTGATAATCTTCAGGTGAAACTTTCTCAGTCGTCATAAACCATTCATGACGTGCCCCCATAGTGTATAAACCAAAGTGAATAAATAAGCCAAAGGGATCTTCGCGAAACCAAGCTGGATCAGGATATGTTTCTGGCCAATTTGCATAAGTTTTCATTGTTCTATCTCCTCCTCTAATCAATAAATTTAGTATCTGTCATGATGGTCTCCTGAATCTTCCAAACACCATCTTCTTTCACTAATGTATAATTGGCTTCAGCAATATGGGAACGATAATCAGATTTGTCTTTATTCAGCGTTTTTTGTTGAGTTTGAATCCGCATTCTTTGTTCTTGTTGATTCATAATTTCAAATGAAAGCAGCTGATGAAAAAGCTGATAATTTTTAAAAAATGGAGCGATTTCTTTTTTTGTTTCGAGATAACCGCTAGCTACAATAGTTGTTAAATAACCTTCTAGATTGTTTTCAGTTGCATAACTCAAATTTTTTTCAATCAAGTTAAGAGCTGCTTCAGCATCTGCCTGATTGGTTATTTTCCCAGTGATTCCGATCATCGTTTTTTCATTTGAATCGGCTTTTTGACTATAATTGGTGATGATTAAAAACAAACTTAGTATGCTGATTAAAATAGCAAAGATTATCCTTTTTCGATACATTAGATTCCTCCTTTAGATAGCGTTTTCATTTCCAGTATAACGAATTAGTTGTTTGATTCAAGAACAATCTAAGGAAATACGTCTGAAACAATAAAATACATAGTTTGTAAAAATTACATATTGATAGCGTTTTCCAGACGTGCTAAATTTGATTGTATTCATAAATGATAAGCTAGTAAAGGAGGAAAATGAATGACACAGATTCGAGGAGATATTGAAGAAGCTAAGTTAGAGAAAAAGAATACTAGTGAACGCTACCCTGAAACAGAAATGTTAGAAAAGCGTCTCGAATGGTTTCAAGATTTGAAGTTAGGGGTCATTATGCATTGGGGACTTTATGCGGAAGCGGGTATTGTGGAGTCTTGGCAATTATCTGAACAAGATGAATGGGCAAGAGAGCCGAAAGCGTGGCGGGAAGACATAAAAGAATTGCAGAGAGATTATTGGAACTTGATTGATGATTTTTCTCCGACTTTGTTTGATGCGAAAGTATGGGCTCAAAAATGTCAGGCGGCTGGTTTCAACTATTTTATTTTCACTACAAAGCATCATGATGGTTTTAACTTATACGATACACAAGAAACAGAATACAAGATTACTGGAAATCGCTCCTCCTTCAAAGAAGATCCTCGATCTGATTTACTCAAAGAAGCTTTTACGGCGTTTAGAGAGGCTGGTTTAGCGGTAGGAGCGTATTATTCTAAAGCGGATTGGCATAGTCCTTATTATTGGCTGCCAGATGAAACACCGAAGGGACGCAGAGCCAGCTACGATCCCCAGCAAAATCCAGAATTATGGGAGAAATATGTTGGCTTTGTCCAACGTCAATTACATGAGCTTACTCACAATTATGGAGCGGTGGATTTATTATGGCTAGATGCTGGTTGGTGTGGCACAGGCAGAGAAGATTTACGCATGGATGAAATTGTTGCAGATGCACGTCAGGCACAACCTGAATTGATTGTGGTTGATCGAATGATGGGTGGACGGCATGAAAATTACGTGACCCCCGAAAGAAAGATTCCAACTATTTCGGAGATTCCAGAACAAGTGTGGGAAAGTAATATTCCTTTAGGAAACGACTGGGGCTATACTCCTTTTGATCAATTTAAATCTTCACAGGAAATCATTGGAACGTTGATTGATGTGGTAGCAAAAGGAGGTAACTTGATTTTAGGCCTTGGACCTAAGCCAGACGGAACATTTACAGCCGAGGAGGATCAAATTTTAATAGATTTAGGCACATGGTTAGACTGTTATGGTGAAGGTATTTATAGCACGCGTCCCTTAGCTGATTTATCAGTGTTAGAAGATTGGAAAATTACTCAAACCAAAGATGCCTACTATTTCTTTTTTGTAGGAGCAGCTGCGGATCAAAAAACTGAAATCCAAGTATCTAATTTTAATTTGCCAATGGCTATTCAAGAGGGATATACCTTAAATAATGGGGAAAAACTTCAACTAGTTCACGGAATTCTTAAAATTCCAGCGAATTTCTATGTACCATTATTTCCAGGAATAAAATTAGTTAAAATGAAAAATCAATAAAAAATACTGATTTAACAGCGTTTATGAAGGGTACAAAAACCACACATTGTTTACAATTTTAAAAACCACTATTATGAAAGTGCTTACAAATAGTGGAGGTTAGAAATGGAGGGAGTAAACTAAATGGAAGTAAATAAAATGTCAGTCACTGGACTTAAAAAAGGTTCAGCGAACAAAAGTACAAAATGGAAACAAATTAAATCAGGTAGACAATTGTATCTATTTATTTTACCAGCATTTCTTATTATTGCGATTTTTTCTTATGGTCCTATGTATGGAATTATTATTGCGTTTAAAGATTACATGCCTTCTTTAGGTGTCTTAGGAAGCCCTTGGGTCGGTTTAAAGCATTTTCAACGATTTTTTGACTCTTATTATTTTTGGGATTTAATAAAAAATACATTAGGAATTAGTTTTTATTCATTGATAATTGGATTTCCACTGCCAATTATTTTAGCTTTAGCATTGAATGAGATTAAAGATGGTTCATTTAAAAAAATAACACAGACTGTAACGTATGCTCCAAACTTTATCTCAACAGTAGTTATGGTAGGAATGTTAATTGCTTTTTTATCACCATCTACTGGTGTAATCAACCATTTCCTTGATTTTTTTGGATTTGAACGAATTAATTTTATGACGGATCCAAAATGGTTTAAGACGATTTATGTTCTTTCAGGTGTCTGGCAAGGAACGGGTTGGGGTTCAGTTATTTATTTAGCTGCTTTAGCAGGTGTGGATACGCAGTTGCATGAAGCAGCCGTTGTTGATGGGGCTTCACGGTTGCAACGTATCTGGCATATTAATTTGCCAACAATTCGACCAACAATGGTGATTCTCTTGATTATGAATGTAGGCTCGATTATGTCAATTGGATATGAAAAAATTCTGTTGATGCAAAATCCATTAAACATGGAATCATCAAATGTTATCTCTACTTTTGTTTATCAACAAGGTTTATTAGATGCGCAATACAGTTATGCAGCCGCCGTTGGTTTATTCAATTCAGTAATCAATGCTATTCTACTAATTGTTGTGAATAAAATAGCCTCTAAAATTAGTGATTCTAGTTTGTTCTAGAAGGAAAGGATGGAAGAATATGCAAAATCGTTTAGTGAAAGATACCTTAACGGATCGAATTTTTATGCGCTTTAATTATGTCTTTTTACTCATGGCTTTGGCTATCGTTGTATATCCGTTAATTTATATTGTTAGTGCCTCGATTAGTGATCCTCAAGCCGTTAACTCAGGTGGTATGTTATTGTTTCCAAAATCAATAACTTGGGATGGGTATAAAACAATTCTTCAAAATAACAGCATTTGGCGTGGTTATTTAAATACGATTTATTATACAGCCCTTGGTACAGGAATTAATTTACTTGTGACTTTGCCTTGCGCCTATGCATTATCAAGACCAGATTTTTATGGGCATAAATTATTTACAACTTTTATGTTGATTACCATGTTTGTTAGTGGTGGTTTGATTCCTAGTTATTTATTAGTGAAGAACTTAGGGATGTTAAATACAGTTTGGTCATTAGTCTTACCTAGTGCCGTCTCAGTTTATAATGTAGTTATTACACGAGCCTTCTTTCAAACAACAATTCCTAGGGAGATGGAGGAAGCTGCAAGAATTGATGGCTGTTCGGATTTTAAGTTGTTTATTAAGATTATCTTGCCTTTATCAACACCGATTATCGCAGTTATGGCGTTATTTTATGGTGTAGGTCATTGGAACAGTTTCTTTAGTGCTTTAATCTATTTATCAGATAAAACTATGTATCCTTTACAAATGGTTTTAAGAGAGATTTTAGTGTTACAAGATATGTCTTCCAATTCAGTCAATACACAAATGACTGGAGATATGGCTTCAATGTTATTTAGTAAACAGCAATTAGCGCAAGTTATCAAATATGGTGTGATGATTGTTTCAACATTACCTATTATCATCGTGTATCCATTTTTACAAAAATATTTTGTAAAAGGCATGCTAGTTGGATCCGTCAAAGGTTAGTAAATTAGGTTTATACAGAGAATGAATCTCTGATAATAAATTAAAAAGGAGAGAATAAAATGAAACGAAAAAGAGGTATCAAGATTACGATTGGACTTTTAGTTTGCACGGTGATATTAACGGCTTGTAGTGGAGGAGCTGGAGGAACAACAAAATCTGATGGCAAAAAAGACATTGCATTAAATACAAAATCTGAATTTCCGGTTGTAACGGAAGAATTGAAAATGACGATGATGGGGCAGAACACAGGCTTAGCCGAGTGGAAAGATATGCCAACTTTAATTGAGTATGCGAAAAAGACTGGAATTGATTTTGATTACATCACACCGCCAA
The DNA here is from genome assembly GCF_000744375.1 of Carnobacterium gallinarum DSM 4847. NCBI lineage: Bacteria > Bacillati > Bacillota > Bacilli > Lactobacillales > Carnobacteriaceae > Carnobacterium > Carnobacterium gallinarum. The sequence goes on from NZ_JQLU01000005.1 coordinate 1,313,510, forward strand.
TGAGTGATTTTGGGACAAAACTGAATCTTGCATTTGCTAGTGGTGATTTACCGGATGTTATTTTTGGTTCAAGCTCAAATGAATTAACACCGGCGATGGAAATGGATTATGGTGCTCAAGGAATTCTGCTGCCGCTAGAAGGATATATTGATGAGTATATGCCAAACTTTAAAAAGCTGTTGGATGCGGATCCATCTATTCTTAAATCAATAACAACACCAGATGGACATATTTATACACTGCCAATGATTTCTACAGGTGCAACAGCGATTTGGCCAAGAGGACCAATGTGGTATCGAGGAGATTGGTTAGAAAAATTAAATGTCAAAGAACTGCCAAAAACTACCGATGAATTTTATACTTTATTAAAACGTTTCCGTGATGAAGACCCCAATGGCAATGGAAAAGCGGATGAAATTCCATTGACTGATGTGAAAATGGATAGCACAAGACCGTGGTTGATGGCAGCATTTGGAATGAAAACTCGTGGAATTGAAGAGCATGATGGAAAAGTAAGTTACTCACCAATTTCAGAGAATTATAAAGCTTATTTGGAATTCATGAATAAGCTATATTCAGAAAAATTATTAGATCAAGAAGTTTATGGTCAAGCCGATGAACAGAAGAAATCTAAAGGACAAAATAATGAAATTGGTCTGTTTCCAGATTGGTCATCTTTCTTTACAACTGGGAAAACAGAAGAAGAAGCTTTAGGTGACCCAATGTTCCAACCGTTAAGCTCAAAATGGTCGCCAGAAACAATTGTGCCAGGAAGTCCTAAGATGACTCGTGCTACATTTGCCATTACTAACAAAAATCCAAGTCCAGAAGCATCGTTACGTTGGGTTGATTATTTCTATTCAGAGGAAGGGTCGGAGTATCTAAATAATGGACCAGAAAATGCTTTTTGGAAATGGGCAACAAATGATGCAGGTGAGAAGGTTCGTGTGTATGCAGACAATGTTGATAAAAAGAAATTAGAAGATGAACGTGGCAAAGTTACACCAAACTATGGACTTACTGTTCCAACGGTTGGGATTGATTTGAAACCAGAACAAACCATTCGTATGAATGCTAATGATAAGCCTAACGTTCTCTTTACTGAGTGGGTAAACAAGGAAACTAGTGAAAAAATAACCCCGTACGCAGAAGTAGCCTTTCCATTGGTTTATCTGACAAAAGAAGAATCGGATAAGGTAAGAGATACAACTACAGATTTAACGGCCTATGTCGAGCAAATGGAAGCTAAGTTTATTACTGGTGTTGAACCGCTAAGTAAATGGGATGATTATGTGAAAACAATTAATTCAATGGGAATTAAAGAATATGTAGCGACTTATCAAGAAGCATATGATCGTTGGGCGGATACGAAATAGAAAAAGTATTAAACCGACTATGTTTTCAGTAGTCGGTTTAAACCTTATAATAATTAGAGTGGGTTGCATAGAAAGGAAGTGAACAGTCCCGCAGTCAATAGCACTTTTATAGGAGGGGAAAAATGGGGAAGAAAGATTTGAATCAAATCAATTATAGTTTAGGTGAATGGTTAGTCAAAGGAGTAACGCTACAATTTTTATTTATCTTTTACACAGTTCGTGGTGGGATTTTTCTTGGTTTTTTTCCGGCATTAACAAGTACATTTGCAGTGATTTATCAGTTCATGCTTGGAGAAAACAATGATTTAGACTACAGATCATTGTTTAAACGATATTATCACAAACAGTTTAAAGAAAGTAATCTCTTAGGTCTCTTTATTATAGGAGTTGGTGCTTTCTTATGGTTGGATTTGCAGATTTCTGCCACATATCTTAAAATCTCAATGTTACATGTTCTTTTACTTTTTTTCTTTGTGACGTATATAGCTACGGTACTTTATTTATTTCCAATCTATATTAGGTATCAGCTGTCACCGATTTTGACCATCAGACAAGCTTTTATTGTCTCTTTTTCTAGTATTATTGAAACATGTGCCTTGTTCTTGGGAATTGGTTTAGTGTCACTTCTGGGTGTAGCGCTTCCGATTGTTTTCATTGGGGCAAGCATTCCACTTTTAGTCTGGCCGATTAATTGGTTTGCAATTCAAGCTTGTACGAAATTAGAGAAAAAGATTCAGTCACAATGAAAAAAGAAATGAGCATCATTCATAAAAGTAATAAAATGAAGAAAAAAAATCGGGTACTCTATCAATATTTTTTCTCCTATTTTTTAATTTTTATCATCCCATTTTCAATTATTAGTATTATTTGGTATCAAACCTCTATTCAAAGTATTGAAAAACAAATTCAATTATCCACGCAAAACTATTTATTACAAGCTCAAACAACTATGTCGGATCACCTCAAACAGTTAGAATTTATCTCAAAACAGCTTTCCTTAGACAGTAAAGTTTCTATCAATATGGCGACGCATCCTTACTATTCTATTGAAGCTAGAAGTGAGTTAGCTCGTTATAAAATCAGTAGTAACTTAATTGATGAACTTTTTGTTTATTATTATGATGAACCAAACAAGGTATCTTCTGCTTTTGGACAGCTAGATTTAGCACTCTTAACTCAAGAAAAATATACAAAGTATGATTTTGATTTAGACCAATTGAAAAAGGATTTGAAAGTAAAAACACCAATTTTTAGAAGTGTTCCATCAGTTATTGGTAAAAATGGGGAAGAGATTCAAGGTTTATTAGAGTATATTATTCCTCTTTGGGGAAGTGATGGTATCCCTTATGGAGCGGCAATGTACACCATTAAAATGTCAAATGTGCAGAAAATTATGAATCCGATTCTAGAAGACAAAATTGGAAATGTATTTATGGTGGGAGACGATCAGCAACTGTTGGCTAGCGCCAATAGCAATTATTTAGTTTCTCTGGCAAATTCTAAGAAAACTATTGAAAAAATAAAGGAAACGAAACAAGTTAAATTAGACCAAGAAAAATTTGAAGTAATGGTTTTAAAAGATGATAATTTTGGTCTTTCCTATATGGCATTAACTAATTCTGATAGAGCCTATACAGCAATTAAACAAGTGCATAATGTTATTTTAACATCGGTGATTGTTCTATTTGCCATGGGGATTGGATTCATTATTTTCATTAGTAAGTTGCAGTATAAGCCAATTAAAAATTTAGAAAAAATGCTAAAAAATCAAGTTGAGAGTCTAGGTGAATCAGAAAGCTATGATGATTTTGCTCGAATTCAACAGCATGTAAGTTATTTTTTAAAGCAAAATAAGCAACTAACTCAGGATATCTATCGACAAGTTCCACATGCCCGAGAACAAGTATTGCGAAAATTACTAACAGGACGATTAAAGCATCAAGAAGAAATTAATGTACTTTTAAAATCTGTAGATGTGCATTTAGATGCACCTAATTATTTTACAATTTTAGTATCAACCAAAATGTTGGATCGTGAAGCGAGTATTCAAAATCAAACATTTTTAATGACTTTTTTAGATTCATTTGAAGGATTAGGTGGCAGTTATCGAGCGTATGGATCAGAATTATTAGCCTCTCAATCAATTGCTCTTTTAGTTAGTGTGAAACTAGACGATAAACAAAATCCACAAGATAAGATTCAGCAAGTAGTGAATGATATTTTGCTGTTAATCCAGACGGAAAATGTGATTTCACCGCCTGTGGGTGTAGGTTCTTTGGTAACAGATTTAAGTTATATTAACCGATCCTATATTGAAGGGTTAGCAGCACTAGATTATCAAACCTTGTATCCAGAAATGAAGAAGGTTTACTATTATTCTGAAATCAAACAGAATTTAGCGCAAAATAGCCAGTTTTTTTATCCAACGGATGAGGAATTGAAACTTACTCAAAGTTTGAACCAAGGGGATGAAGAAGTTGCCTTAAAAACATTGGCTGAAATGATCAAAAAAGGTAATTTAGAACATAAAACAGTAGCAAGTCGGCGTTTATTTGGAAATTATTTAGTGAACATTATTCTGAAGTCAGGCGTTGATAGTTGTAAGGATGATTTTATGATAGATGCCAATGAATTATTAGATTTTTCGTCGTTAGATGAGTTATTTAACTGTTTGCAAAAGAATATTCACGTTATTTGTGAGTATGTTCAGAATAAATTAAAAAATCAAGAATCTCAATTAAAAGTGGCAATATTTGATTTTATTGAAACTGAATATGCTTCACACGAGCTTTCTTTAGAAGGATTAGCAGAAGAGTTTGGTGTTTCTATTTCTTATTTAAGTCGTTTTATCAAAAAAGAAAGTGGCGTAACTTTTTCAAAATACGTTCAACAATTACGGTTAGAGCAAATAAAAAACAACCTAATAGATACCGATCAAACGATTAAAGAAATTATTCAAGCAGCAGGCTATTACGATGTTCCAAATTATACTCGAAAATTTAAAGAGATTGTTGGTGTAACACCAGGACAATATCGACGTTTAAAACGATAAATTAAAAAAAGAAGGAGTTTTTATGATGATTTCATTTCCAGAGAACTTTTTATGGGGAGCAGCAGCTTCGGCGCCACAAACTGAAGGAGCGGCGTTAATAGATGGAAAGAGTCCCTCAACTTGGGATAAATGGTTTGAACTAGAACCAGAGCTTTTTTATGACGGTGTTGGACCAGAGCATACGTCTAATACCTATTTTAACTACCAAGAAGATGTTCGATTAATGAAAGAAATGGGATTGAATTCCTATCGTACCTCAATTTCGTGGACGCGTTTATTGCCAGATGGAAAAACAGTAAATCCACAGGCGGTGACTTTTTATCGTCATTATTTTTCAGAGATGGTAGCTAATGGCGTTGAACCAATTATGAATCTCTTTCATTTCGATATGCCATGGTGGTTGATGGAACAAGGTGGCTGGGAGAATCGGGCATCAGTGGATCATTTTGCTTATTATGCGAAAGTTGCCTTTGAACAATTTGGTGATTTAGTGAAACAATGGAGTACCTTCAATGAACCACTAGTTCATATTGAGTGTGGTTATCTAGGCGATGCTCATTATCCAAAAGTGTATGACTTTAAGCGTGCGTTGCAAGTCGGCTATCATACGTTGTTAGCACATGCCAAAGCTGTTGCAGAGTACCGCAAACTAAATCATCAAGATGGGAAAATTGGCATTATTTTAAATTTATCGCCTGTCTATAGTAAAAGCCAAAGTGAAGCAGATGAAAAAGCGCGAGTATCGGCGGATTTGATTTATTGTCGAAGTTTTTTAGACACAGTAGTGAAAGGCGAATTTCCTCAAGAATTGATTGGCTTATTGGCTGAGAATCACTTGCTTCCCGTAACTGAATCGGATGATAAAGGGATTTTTACAGCAAATACAGTTGATTTTGTCGGTGTTAATTATTATCAACCACTACGAGTCCAAGCACCTGGAAATCCACGAGTACCAGCGCAATCACCAGGAGATTTTGCTCGCTATTACGATTGGCCGGAAAAGGTAATCAACCCATATCGTGGTTGGGAAATTTTTCCAGAGGGATTGTATGCAATTGCGATGCGCTTAAAAAACGACTATGGAAACATTCCTTGGTATGTATCTGAAAACGGAATGGGGGTTTCTCAAGAAGAGCGATTTATGAATGAGGAAGGTGTTATTCAAGATGAGTACCGGATTGACTTTGTACGAAATCATTTAGTAGAACTAGAGCGGGCAATTGCAGCAGGAAGTTCGTGCTATGGTTATCATATGTGGACATTTCTTGATTGTTGGTCATGGTTAAATGCGTATAAGAATCGATATGGGTATTATCGCGTTGGCTTAGAAAAGAACTATCAACGTTCACCGAAGCTAAGCAGTTTTTGGATGGCAGGAGTGATTCAACAGAATGGATTTGAAAATTAGAAATTAATAAAAAGTTCATTTATTTTTTTGTTTCATTGAAATCTGGAAAAGAAGTAAATAACCTCTAATTATTCATTTTTATAATGAAATAGTTAGAGGTTATTTTTTTTAAAAGAGTGAATTTAATACTTTTTTATAGAAATTTGTACAAGATTGTACTCAATGATCTAAAAGACAAACATTATTTTGACTGTATATCTTTAAACAGTCAGTAATTAAATAGTTTTGAAAAAACGATAGTATTAATAGTGTTTAGCAAGGCTGACCATTGTTTTTTGTCTTGTAATTTATCAAAATAAAAAATTTGTGAATGGTTATTAACGGTGCCTAACATGTCTGTAATAATTAACTCACAATTTGAGACATCTGTTGTAAATACTAATGTTTGGCTGTTGTAGATTTTTAACAACTTATTTTTAATGAAGGCGTGAGCTGAAAAATCTTTAGATATTCTAATGTGGATATTTATTTTTGTAGAGAATTCAAATTCAGTTATAGTGTATATTAAGTCACAATAGTGTTTTTTTAGAGACTCATTTGCAGAGAATTTTTTAGGCAGATGGTTCTTTTTTCTTTCAGCGATAAATTTTTCAAAGCTGCGCTCTATTTGATTTCTTCTGTTATTCTTAGTGACTGCTTTTACCTTAGATTGATAAAAGATACTTGTTACGTTAATGGGATAGCTTTCATCTAATAAATCATAATAGGTATTAAGTAGTGTGAAATAAAAAACAACGAGTGTTTGCTGTTTTTTGTTATAATCTAGGCTGAAATTTGACCAGATGTATTTCGTTAATTCTAAAGAAAATTTCGTTATTTCATTTTTATTCTCATCTTTCATAAAAATTTCACCTAATTTTATTTTCGTATTTTCAGGTATCAAGTGAGCTGAAAAAATGTGAATAAAAAAATTTATATAGAGAGCTTCTTGTGGATTTTTCAAAATATCTGTATCAAATTGTTCATAATTTGAAAGAGCTGGTATCACATCTGCATTTCGTTGAATTAATTTTAATACAGATAGTGCTTGCGTAGACGGTATAGGCAAATTAGAAGAACTATCTTTTCGTTTACTTAGTATTTCAAAAAGAGGGCAGACTGAAGATTGCTCAGTATTTGACTTTGATGAAGTGTCAAAATCAATGATACTGAAATGATAATCACTGGTCTGATAGGAATCAAACAAAACAACATAAAGAAATAATCGAATTGCTAACTCATTACCTTGGAAGTTAAGATGCGCCTTCTCCTCGATGAGTCCGAATTCAAATTCATTTAGATGAGTGTTTAATTTCTTTATAATCCTCCTAATGTAAGAAGGTGAAATAAAGAGTGAATTGGATAGGTGATTCAGGGATATATTTGGATTTGAAAAAACAGTCGTAATAATTTTGAATTCATTAGAGGCTTCTAAATACAGAGACTTTAACTTATTTAATAGAACAAGCCCATCTTTTTGATAGTTAGTATTCAGTGTAGCTAAGCCGTTTGTATCCATGACTATAAAGGAATGTCGTTCAAAATTACTCAGAATTTCTTCATTTATTTCTTGAATATTAGATTTAATGACTCTTGTAGATAGATTTAAATGCTTGGCTAAATCAGTCGTTAAAACATTAGATTTAATGACTTCTTTTAATAGCAATAATTTTTCATGTTGTTTTTTTCTAAGCACTAATCTCATACCTTTCTTTTAAAAAATAGTTATTTTAAAAAGGAGTAGCTATGCTAAATTGAATAAATTTACAGAAATATTACCTATAGTACGAATTGTTTTTGTGACTTTATAATCAACTTGCATCCAAGGTAAATATTATTTATGTGATGTTTATTATACATTGCTTTATTTTAAAACGTGTGACAATTCTTAGTCATTATACTGACGATGAATCGACTCGTTTTTTTGAAGAAATGTATATACAGATATCAAATTTGAATGTACCGTAGGCTTTGTATTAGTATTAACTCTTAGGAAAGTTTTTGTAGAGATGAATCAAATGCTTTTACAATAATAAAAACATGTACTGTTAGGAGGTAAAAACGAAAAAATGCTGATGATGTGAATAGAAAACAAACCGTTAACCCAATAGTCAAAGTTGGGGATGAGATTGAACACCGTGTTACAACGAAAAAATAAAGAATAATTACAATCGGTTGGGAATAACGTAACTATCAGTGATGCAACAATCAAGATAGAAAAATAAAGTAGTACAGAATATTAATTTACAGAGTAGATTTTTATAAGGTTACTTTGATGTTAGATTTAAAAAGTTTAAGGTTGGAGTACGATTATAGTTTTCTGCTCTGTTTTTTGATTTCCTATATTAAAAAGCACCTCTTATTGAATTTCAATAAGAGGTGCTTTTCTAATGCATAATGGGAAACATACCTAAATTCTGTAGAGCTTATTCAGGAGCTACTTCTTTAATCAAGTTTTTCATGTCCGTATTTGAATAAACATTAAATACAGTGTTACCTTTAGAATCTTTTTTGAAATGTGATGATTTAATGAAAATAGATTTTTCGCTAGTTTTGATTTCAAAAAAATCATACTCTACTTTTTTTGCGGGATTTACTCTAAATTCATTAGATCTAGAGTTAGGAATCAAAGCAAACTTGAAGCCATTCAAATTATCAGAATCAATTTTTATTCCATCATTTATAAAACTAATTTTTAATTGATTTGAATTAGAAAGTTTAATATCCAAAATAAAAGTTTCTAACTTAATAGCTAAATCCGTTTGCCCTAAGTCAATATTTATTTCGGAAGACATATCTTTCCCTGCTAGTTCAAATGTTCTAGAGTTTAAAAAATTGATCGATTTAACTCCGTTCGCTTCTACAACTTTTAATACAATATTTTCTTTATCTATGGGGAACCAAGTATTATTTTTTACATGTTCATATTTTTTTGGAAATTCACGAACACTATAATTAATTTGAGGTTCAGTTTTGAAGTAGTTAAAAAAATAGATCCCTATCATAATTGTTAAAATTATCGCAGATAAAGTTAATATTTTTTTTTTCAAAAAAATCCCTCCTACTCATTTGCAATCTAGTTTTATCTTGCCCAGGTTAAACTTTGAGTAAATGAATCATTTCCCAACTTCCAATTGGCAGATAACCCGTAATCAGTTCTCAAAACTGTATGATTTGCTACTCCGCCAGAGCCAGTAGCATAATAACCCAAATTAATTGCTCCTAAAATTGGTGAATTTTGACTAATTATAATTAATCCACATTTAGTACATCTGAAACAGTAAGCCCTATTTAATAAGGTTGCTCCGGTTTTATTATTTATTACTCTACCAGTAGCATTTCCAACCATGTTGTGTCTTCCACCGCCAGGACAAGCAAGATAACGAGGCTGTCTACCTTTTGTTTTGGTTATATATGCGATACCCTCCCCATTTAAATCAAATGAATCTGCTTCACCAAAAACTACGCCCTCATCTAGATTGCTGGCATCAACAGAGTAACCTCCAAGAATTAAAGTTGAAATGAAAATAAAAAAACCAAAGAGCCCCACGGATAGTATTTTTTTTAACACATGCATTTCCTCCTAAAATAGATTTTTTTACTATGATCATAGCAAAAATAATATAACATTAAAATTTGATTAGAACAACTCCGTTTTAAAAAAAATTAATTTAATTTTTTTTATCGTTTAAAATTCGCTGCGTTAAGCTAGATTAGTCACTCAAGAAATGCTGTTCTTACTGTATTTATTATACAATAAGATAAAAAAGGTATTTTTAAAACTAGGATAGGAATTAGTAAATTAATAAATAAAAAAACAACTTTGTTTGTTGTCTCTCCTATTTTATTCTACTTTACCCCTTCTTTTGAATTTGTCCGCTTAAGTAGGACAAATTCACAACTTCCTTTTGTTGCGTATTCTTTTGTCGATAGCATAAAATGAAGTTAGTAAGAGGCATAATTAAAAATTAAAGCGCTTTATTTTTTAATTATAGTTTAACTCAATCATCTATTTAAAAATTTAACAATCATCGATAGTTTATTAATAAAAAAGGAGGAAGAGCACATGACAAAAGAAAAAAGTAAGTTCAAAGTGCAGATTCAACAATTTGGTAGCTATTTAAGTGGCATGATTATGCCGAATATTGGAGCATTTATTGCATGGGGATTAATTACAGCTTTATTTATTCCAACCGGTTGGTGGCCTAATGAGACGATTGCAGCAATTGTCGATCCAACGATTACGTATTTATTGCCTATTTTAATTGGGTATACAGGAGGAAAGTTGGTTTACGATACTCGTGGTGGTGTTGTAGCGGCGATGGTTACAATGGGATTAATTGTTGGATCAGATATTCCAATGTTCTTAGGGGCAATGATTATGGGGCCTTTAGCGGCATGGTTAATTAAGCGGTTTGATAAATTGACTGCTGGTAAGATTCCAGCAGGTTTTGAAATGCTCGTTAATAATTTTTCAGCGGGGATATTAGCAGGCATATTAGCCATTATTTCTTTGTTAAGTATTGGACCAGCTGTGGAAGCTTTAAATAATTGGATGGCTGCCGGTGTGGGTTTCTTAGTAAACAATCATTTATTGCCTCTGGTTAGTCTGTTTGTGGAACCAGGTAAAGTTCTATTTTTAAACAATGCAATTAATCATGGAGTTTTGAGTCCGGTGGGGATTGAACAAGCCACTGAAACTGGAAAATCAATTCTGTTTCTAGTGGAATCTAATCCTGGACCGGGCTTGGGGATTTTATTGGCCTACACAATTTTTGGTAGAGGTAGCGCCAAACAAACAGCTCCTGGAGCGATTATTATTCAATTTTTAGGTGGAATTCATGAAATCTATTTCCCTTATATCTTAATGAAACCAGCTTTACTATTAAGTGCAATTGCTGGTGGAATGACGGGTGTGTTAACTTTTTCATTGTTTAATGTAGGATTAGTAGCACCCGCTTCACCGGGTAGTATTTTTGCCATTTTGGCGTTAACACCTCGTGGAGATTATGTAGGTATTCTAGCAGGTGTGATTGCAGCAACCGCGGCTTCATTTGTTGTTTCTGTTTTAATTATGAAGCTTTCAAAAGAAGTAGATGAAGATGCATTGCAAGAGGCCGAAAGCAAAATGAGCGATTTAAAAGGGAAGAAAGCAATGACTCCGAGTAGTAGTAGTGGAGTTGTATTTGCGAGTGCTAGTCAACAAACAGCAGCTTCTTTAGGATTTCCAACGAGTGTAAACAAAATTATTTTTGCTTGTGATGCTGGAATGGGTTCTAGCGCAATGGGGGCTTCGGTTTTACGAAATAAAGTCAAAAAAGCTGGTTTAACGATTGAAGTGGTCAATGCAGCAATTGCTCAGTTGCCAACAGACGGCGATATTATTGTGACCCATCGAGATTTAACTGATCGAGCGACTGAAAAATTACCAAATGCCTATCATATATCAGTAGATAACTTTTTAAATAGTAAAAAATACGATGAATTAGTCAGTCAACTACAAGGCGTTTAATTTAGCAACAAAGGTTTGATGAAGGAGGGGGAAATATGTATTTATCAGCGCGGGCCCGCCTGATTTTAGAATATGTATTAATGAATAAAAAAAAGGTTACAAGTAAAGTGCTAGCAACAGAGATGGATGTTAGCGAACGCACGATTCGTCGTGATTTAAGTGAGGTGGAGGCTGTTCTTGGGTCCTATCACTTGGAATTGGTTCGGACTGGTAACGAGTTGACAATTGAAGGAACAGAAACGGATCGTCAGAACTTCAAATGGCAATTATTGGACTTATCTTACAATGAATTCACCCCTCTAGAACGTCAAAATTTTATCTTAAAAACATTATTGCGAGAAGACCAGCCAGTGAAGCTAATTGCATTGGCAAATGATTTGAGCGTGACAATCTCAACTGTCAGCAATGATTTAATGAAGTTAGAGGATGAACTTGGAGTAGAAGTATTGATCGAACGAAAGCGTGGCTCAGGAATTCTATTACAAGCCTCAGAAAATAAAAAACGAGAAATGATGAGCGATTTACTCAATCAAACCTTGCCTAAAAATACATTATATCAATATTTCAATCAGCAAATGGCGGAATCAGAAGTAAAAACATTGGTTGAAGATCGATTATTAAACCTCTTAAATACAACTTTACTAAATCGTGTGGAAGAAGTGTTGCGCAGATGGCGTCAGGAATTAAGCTATGACATTACAGATGATGCTTATTTAACTTTAATTGTGCATATTGCGATTTCAGTGGAGCGCTTAGTGAATGGCAAACATTCAGTAGAAATTCCTGTAAATCTAGCGGCGGTTGCTGAGTACCAAGAATATCAGCAGGCAAAAGAATTATTAGCAGATTGCTTAGAAATGGAAGCACATGTTGTACCAGATGGGGAAGCGGCTTATGTCACGATGCATTTACGTGGTGTCAAAACGCAAGAAGAGGAATCGAGTTTATCTGGAAATGAGGCTATTCAGGCGATAACTTTGGCGACACGTTTAATTGCGAAGGTTAGTAGTCAAATCGATACACCCTTAGAAGAACCTGCTTTGTTAACTGGATTGGTAGCTCATTTGCGCTCGGCTTTAAGGCGTTTAGATGAAGGAATGCGCATTCAAAATCCGTTAGTCGAATCAATTAAGCAAGACTACCCAGATTTATTTAAGGTGATTCGTAGGGCATTTGATGAAGTCTATCCACGAAAAAAAGCACCTGATGAAGAGATTGGTTATCTTGTTTTGCATTTTGGGGCAACGATTCTTCAATTAAAAAAACAAGCATCCTTTAGAGGCTTAGTAGTTTGTTCTAGCGGAATTGGGACGTCAAAAATGTTGGTTACTCGTTTGCAACAAGCTTTGCCACAGTTAAAAAGTTTAAAAAGCACTTCATTATTTGAAATGCTTCATCAAGAACAAGCAGGCTTTTATGATGTGATTGTTTCTACGATTGATTTAGGGAAAGTTGATTTTGACTATTTTCTAGTAAGTCCGATTCTGACCCAACGAGAAATTGCACAGATTGAAGTCTATTTACAACAAAAGCAAGGAGTTTATCCAAAAAAAGCGATTAAGCAAGTTGAAAAATTCAATTTAATTGAGTCAGTACATCATTTGGAAAAAATGAAAGCTCAAATTGACACAGTTCTAGCTGTTTTAAAAACTTTTCAAGTCTTTCCGATTGATCAAGTTGAAGGCTCTTTGGAAGATGTGATTCGGGCGATTTGTATGGTAATTTTTCAGGATGAACAGGATTTACATGTAGAAGTATTGGTGCGTTTCTTGATGGAACGAGAAACATGGGGTGGATTTGGCATTCCGGAGACTAGGTTAGCCTTGTTCCATGTGCGTAATGAATATGTTCACCACCCATTATTTCAAGTCTTCCCATTAAAACGCCCAATGTTCGTACCTTCAATGGATGGCGGTGAGGTAGAAGTTTCGACTTTGCTCGTTTTGTTAGCACCAGAAAAATTATCAGCCTATAACTTAGAAGTTTTAAGTTATATTAGCGCTATGATTATTGACAGTGATGAAACTATTGCAACTTTTGAGTCAGGAGATAGCAGTAAAATTACCCCGTTAGTCATTCAAAAATTGTACCAATTAATGAATCAATAAAAGTTAAAAGTAATGGAGGAAATAATATTATGTTAGAACTAAACCAGCAAGATATACGATTAAATCAAACCTTTGCATCTAAAGAAGCAGCTATTCAAACAGCGGGGGAGTTATTAGTTGAAAGAGAGTATGTGTTTCCTGAGTATATTCAAAAGATGGTGGAGCGTGACGCTTTAACCTCAACCTATATTGGCAATATGGTAGCGATTCCTCATGGTACGGAAGGGTCGGGTGATTTAATCAAGCAATCTGGTGTTGTCGTTATTCAAGTTCCAGAGGGTGTTTTATTTGATGGCAATGAGGTTCAACTAATCATTGGAATCGCTGGTGCAGAAGGGGAACATTTGGATTTACTTTCAACGATTGCAATTGTTTGCTCAGAGGAAGAGAATGTTGCTGAACTAGTTAAGGCAGAAACGAAAGAGCAGATTCAAGATATTTTTAGTCAGGGGGAATTTGTATGAAAGCAGTTCATTTTGGAGCGGGAAATATCGGACGTGGCTTTATTGGCGTACTGTTATCGGAGGCAGGTTATGAGATTTGTTTTGTAGATGTTGTCAGTGAAGTCGTGGATGCGCTTAATGAAAAACGTGAATATGAAGTGATTTTGGCAAATGATACTCAAGACAGAATTCTTGTAAGGAATGTATGTGGAGTCAATAGTGGAACAGATATGCCACAAGTCTTAGCGGAAATTAGCCGTACCAATCTAATTACAATGGCAGTGGGACCAACCATTTTACCGTTGATTGCGAAGACGTTGGCTGCGGGTATTACAAAACGGATGGCAGTTAATCAAGAGCCACTACTAATTATGGCCTGTGAGAATATGATTGATGGCACGACTTATTTAAAACAGGAAGTGTATGAGTTGTTAACGGAGGAAGAGCGGATTTATGCAGATGCGACCTTGTCTTTTGCTGATACAGCTGTTGATCGCATTGTACCTAATCAATCTCACCCAGATCCTTTAACAGTCTTAGTGGAACCTTTCTATGAATGGATTGTGTCAACAAAAGGTGTAACAGCACCATTACCTGAGATTCCAGGAATCACCTATGTAACAGATTTAAAACCATATATTGAGCGTAAATTATTTACCGTCAATACAGGACATGCGATTACTGCTTATCTTGGTCATTTGCGTCAAATCGACTCTATTGATGAGGCAATTCAAGATGAGAAAATTTTATTTGCGGTACGCAGTGCTTTGGAAGAAACTGGTGCGCTATTAGAAAAGAAATTTGGTTTTTCGCATAAGGAACATCAAGCGTATATTGATAAAATTATTGAACGTTTTAAAAATCCACATATTTCTGACTATGTTTCCCGAGTTGGACGTTCGCCATTACGGAAATTAGGTCCAAATGATCGCTTTGTTCAGCCTGCAAGACAGTTTGTCGAGGCCTTTAATGAAACACCTAAAGCTTTAGCAGAAGCCATAGCAGCGGCCTTGTTGTTTAATCAGCCCGAGGATGCGGAGGCTTTAGCTTTGCAACGAGATATTGAGCTTAATGGTGTTGAAGAAGCAATCGTTGGTGTAACTGGAATTCAGAACTTTTCTAAATTATTTGATCGAGTGAAGGCATCTTATCTGGAGCTGGCCCATTAAAAAGCATGATCTCATGTAAAATAGAGTCTAAAACAAAGCTATTATCTAGTTTTGTTTTGGACTCATTTTTTTAAATAATTGCCAACAATACATCTAAAACTAAAATAAGATTGGAATTGAAGGAATTTTCTAAGCTAATCGGGGTCTCGGTAGCAATCATAAATCCAATTGTATAGGGTGACTCTTTAGCGATAGCTGAAGAAAATCCGACTATCGGAATTTTTTTAGTCTGAGCATGGTGTAATTTTTCAGTTAGCTCGGTATCAGCAGGATGTTCTGCTAGAACGAGAAGCAAGCCCATTTCTTCGATTTTGTTGTTAAAACTTAACGATGTTTCCTGAGCCGGAAGAACCGTTGCGTGAAAACCTTTTTCTTGTAACTTTAACTGCAAATAATGAGCTAAAATCGTTGAACTGGCATTTTCAGCTGTAATCAAGATGCCCAAACTGGTTGTAAGAAGTTGTTGGAAAGCTAACATGTCCATCGCATCCATGTCGAGTAAAGTTTTCTGATAATTGACGAGATAGTCTTGATAGCGTGTTGTAAAATCAAGATCCACTTGTTCCATCGCAATTGTTGGATGTTGCTTTAAATGTTCAAGGCGCAAATGAGTAGCAAATTCAGTATAGCCACTAAAACCAAGTTTTTTACAAAGTCGAATGATAGTTGCTGTTGAAGTAGCCAGCTCTTTTGCTGTGTATCGAATGCTGCTCATCGTTTCATTTTGGCTATCTTTGATTAAAAATGCTAGAATGTCATGTTCAATGTCGCTTAAATTTTTCCCTTTTGAGTAATCAAAATAATGGGGTTGAGTCAAGATGATTGACCTCCTAAATGTGCTTATTAGAATTTTACTATAGCATAAAACTTGGAGATAATCTTATTATAAATACAACAAAGATAGGTGTTGCGCACATTATATAAGTGAATTAGTGAAAAAAGGAGAGAGCAATCAAGGCTTTAGCGGTGATATCTAGATTTGAGTACTACATATATACAGCCAATCAAAAGATGAAGAAGTTCAGTGAAGGATTGCTGAATTATTATTTGGCGATTCATTCACTATTAGCACGAATGTATTCATAAAAATGACCGATGATGCTCATTAGATTGTCCAATGTGAGGCTCTAGACAGCCTATCAAGTAGAAAAAATCTCATTTATTTAATTTTGTTGAAGCCTTCAGTGATTTAGATGGATTTGTGCATACGTATACGGTTAGTCCTCTTATAATGCGTACCTAGCTTTATTTCTGCAGGAATCCATAGAGCCATTAACGATTATCCTGATAAATAAGTGTCACAACTTCATGCCAAAATTACTTCGGCAAACTTACTTTATTGGCGGGTGATCACACTATCAAAAAACAGAAACAGCTAGGAACGGATGGCTGTTTAATGTATGCGGAAGAAACTTTATTTCGCTTAGAAGAATAGTTGGAATGTTAGGTGATTTATTTTTGTTGTTGTTTTAAATAACATCGATATAATAAAGCTTACATTCTATACTTGTAGGCTTTTGTTTGTTTATTTAGAATCTATTTTGTTAAAAAGACGTATTACACGGAAAAATAAAAATTGATATATGATAAAAATCTAATTAGTATAATAATGTAACGTAAATTATATTAAGGAGTGAATGGAATGAAAAAAATGAAGTCTAAGTTAATTTTTATGTTGATTTTATGTTTGTCAGTACTGATTGGATTTGCTAAACCAGTAGATGCAGCTATCAGTGACCCAGCAATCTATAGTATTGTTGGGACAGTATTTACAGATACAAATGAAAATGGTGTTTATGAATTGCCGTTGTTGGAAGTGCCACAAACCAATAAGCAAGTGGCTTTGTATCGAAGTTTGGCTGATGCAGAAGCGAATGTAAATCCTGTTAAATCAGTAAAAACCAATGGAATTGGTGCCTATAATTTTTCTCGATTGACAGTAGGTACTTATTTTATCAAGTATGGTATTGAAGATAAGACTAGACCAATTGTTCAAAAGAAAACAGCCTTAAATCCTAATGGTGAACCTGTGAACGGAGTAGTTCAGGTAGAGATTACAGCCGGAAATTTAGTTAATATTACTGATTTAGCAACTAAGAAAATTATTAATTTAACTATGACCGTTTTTGAAGATTTGAACATGAACGGTGTGATGGATTCAAGTGAAACAATCTTGGATGGTAAAACGCTGATTTTTATTGATTTAATTAAGACTAAAGCAATGCTAGATTCAGGTGATTTGGGAAAAATCGACTTAGTAATGGCAGTTCTGAATGCAGTAGGAGGAAGCATTGACGTTGGAAATGGTGCAATGGCATTTAGAACAACAGCTAATGGGAAAGTTCTTGATATGCCAGATATTGATGCAGGAATGTATGTCATGATTCGTTCGCCATTTAATCTAACGCTTAATGATTTGATGGGAAATGTTTCTAAAATCCAAGTTATTCTTGATATTGTTGAAGGCAAAGATATGACTGAAATTATAAATCATCCAGAATTAATCAGTACAGGCGATATTACAACTACCTATGACAATGATTATTTGAAAAAAGTAGTAAGTTTTCTACCAAAAGCAATTAATACGATAGATAGCTTAGATACTGGTAAATATTTAGGAACCGATGTTGGCACGAATGTCGATAAAATTTTAGGAGACGCCAGAGGGATTGTGAAGATTTTAAACAATATTCCAGCAATGCGGTTTGCTAAAGTCGATATATTCGGAAATAGTTATGATTTAACAGGCTTCAAAGTAGTGAAAACGACTGATTTTCGCTTTGGTGTTCGGAGTTTAGCTTCAATTTCAGGAACAGTTTTTAATGATATTAATGGAAATGGTACACAAAATTCACTTGAATTATCCAAATCAATTTCGTTAACAGCTTACAATGAACAAGGTGAGGTTTTAAGAACAATTACAACACCAGAAGCTTTAGGCGGGTATAAAATTGATCAACTACCTTATGATACAACGATTTATTTAGTGGCAGGTGGTGAAAATCCAATTAGTCCAAGATACGAAGGAGAAGTTCCATCAATTTTTGACCCAAATCGAGTAGTTGGTGTTTATAATTTTGCTAGTGCAGATCCTAATTCAACTGTAAAACAAACTATTGGATTATCAATCTTTAGCCAACCGGGGATGGTTGTAAAATCGCAAAATGCAGCCAATCAAACAGCGGTAGTTACATTTAGTAATAAAAACTCTGGAAAATTAAATGTAAACTATAGCCTTAATGGTGGAGAAATCCAAACCACAACGGTGAATGCTAAAAATATATTTGGTGGAGATGCTAAAAAGGATGTCACTTTAACAAATCTACAATCGGGTACAAATAGTTTGAAAGTTTACTGGACAGCGGGACC
Source organism: Carnobacterium gallinarum DSM 4847 (assembly GCF_000744375.1). Taxonomy (NCBI): domain Bacteria; kingdom Bacillati; phylum Bacillota; class Bacilli; order Lactobacillales; family Carnobacteriaceae; genus Carnobacterium; species Carnobacterium gallinarum. The sequence goes on from NZ_JQLU01000005.1 coordinate 1,331,926, forward strand.
TTACAAAGGGAAAGTTATTGAATTTTTTATTGAAGGGCCTTAATTAAACAGTGTAATAACGAGAAATCCTTATCTTGTCTAAAGTTGTTCTAACTTTAGCAAGAATAAGGGTTTTTTACGATGAAGTAGCTAGTTAAAAATAAAATATTTAAGTAGCATAAACAGATTAAGTATTAGATAATAGAGGTAGGTTTAAAATAAACTATGTTTTGGAGGTAGGAATGTGAAAACTGAAAAAGAGAAAATGATTGCTGGTGAATTCTATCGACCGGAAGATGCTGAATTAAGAGCAGGTCGTGAGGCGTCACGCAAAGTGATTAATCAATTCAATCAATCCGAAGATAAAAAGGAACGCTCAGAATTATTACAGCAATTTTTTGGAAAATTTAGTGGGGATAGTTTTATTGAACCAAATCTTAGAGCAGATTATGGTTATAATATTTACACAGGTAAGAATTTCTATGCGAATTTTGATTGTACGTTTTTAGATACATGTCCGATTACAATTGGTGATAACGTTATGTTTGCACCAGGTGTTCAACTTTATACAGCTACACATCCCCTTGATCCAGATGAACGAAACAGCGGTTTAGAATTCGGAAAGCCAATTACGATTGGCAATAATGTTTGGATTGGTGGCTCAGCAATTGTTATTCCAGGCGTAACTTTAGGAGATAATGTTGTGGTTGGGGCAGGATCAGTTGTAACAAAATCATTTCCAGCTAATTCAGTAATTGCTGGGAATCCCGCAAAATTAATTAAAACAATTGAAAGCTAAAATAGACTAAATAATAGGAGTGAGTATACAATGAGAATTGAACATGTAGCGATTTGGGTAAAAGATATTGAAAAAATGCGTCAATTTTATCAAACATATTTTAATGCATCCGTAAATGATTTGTACCATAATCCAATAAAGAAATTTAACTCTTATTTTTTAACATTTACGGATGGGGCACGGCTGGAAATTATGGAAAGAGCAGATATTCAAACGGGACATCCAGGAGACTCTTTAGGTTGGGCACATATCGCTTTTTCAGTGGGATCAAAAGAAAAGGTTGAAGAATTGACGACTAGATTAGTACAGGATGGCTATGCTTGTACTAATGGTCCACGAATAACTGGGGATGGATACTATGAAAGTGTAGTTGAAGATCCAGAAAAGAATTTAATTGAAATTACTGAGTAAGTATTGAGCAGTATAGGGGGAATGATTATGTTAGAAAAGCAAAGACAAGAGATAGATCAATTAGATCGAGAATTAGTAGCGCTATTTGAAAAAAGAATGGCAGTTGTAACTGAAATCGGGGAAATAAAAAAATCACAGAATTTACCAATATTTGATGAAGCGCGTGAAGATGCTGTTATTCAACGAGCAAAAAAACGCCTAATTAATTCCGAATATGCTCCATATATTGATGAATTTTTTACAGATTTGATGAAGACAACTAAGAAATTCCAACAAAATTTAATGAAATAAAAAAACGAGGCGTTTACTATACGTCTCGTTTTTTTCGTTTTTTAACTTCCACAGAGGTTTTAGTTGGTAAACTATTGCCACTAGTTCTTTTTTGCTTTTTTCTTTTAGCTCGTTTTTGTTGTAAAATTAATTTTTGCTTTAGTTGTTCATTTTCTTCTTTTGTCTCAATATAAGAAAAATAGACTAAAGAAATTAAATAAATGACACATAAATAGAGATAAGTAATAATCAAAGTATTTTTGCTAAAACTTGTAAAATAAGAAAAAATCGCAATGATGGTAATGATTAAGACTTGGTATTTGCTAGGCAAATACATTTGATCTCTTTTCCCCCAAAGTTCTTTAAGAAGTTTTAAAAGCTGTTCCCAAAATGTTGGAGGTTTCACTTTGTTTGGTCTTTTTTTTGTTTTATTTTTATTTGTAAGGGGCTCTTTCCTATGTTTCTTTTTTACTGAAGTTTTTTGACTAGGAGTAGAGGGACGGTTTCTTTTCTTGTTATTTGCAAAGAGAAAAATAACAGAATCAGGACTAAGTACAAAACTATTGATAATTAGTACCCCAAATGCGACTATAATGGTATAATAGAATACAATAGTATAAATAGTGAAAAAGTAGTTAGGTTGTATAATAGTTAATTCTCCCTTCAGTAAAGATTTTAAGCACCCATTTGATGTGTTTTAGAATAAAATTACTAGTTCCATTTTACCATAATATACTAAACTTATGGTGAATTTAAGGGAAATATAAAGATTATAGACAGATTTATTGTGAATGATTTGGCAGATGAAGTATTGAATTAAAAAATATTGGAGGAATGAAGATGTTACCATTCGCCTGGTTCAAGAAAAAAGATAAGTATGAAGAGTACGATGATGAATATGAGGAGTATGAAGACGAAGAATACGAAGATGAAGAATATGATGAAGAGTATGATGATGATGAATACGAAGATGAAGAATTAGAGCCAGAAGAGGATACTAGTAAATATGATTACGAAGCAATTGCTGGTAATTTTGAAAAAGAAAATGCTCGTCTATTTAAAGATAATGAACGTGTTAAACGTAAATTAGCCATGGCTGAAGAAGAATTGAAAATGATTGGTCTTGAAAAAAATCAATTACAAGAGAAGTTTGAAAATGTAGAAAAAGGCAATGATTTAACAAATCAAAGCACGAAAAAACAATTAAAAGATACCATCGCGCTATATACAAAAGTCAATGAAGAAAATAAATCATTGAAGGAACAATTGGATAAACTCAATACTTATGGATTTGATATTATCGAAACCGAGAAAAAATTAGCAAAATATCATGTAGTCGAGCGTGAAAATGAAGAGCTTAAAACGCAGTTAATGAATGTAAAAGTTGATTTAGCTGATGCCGTTCTGAACGCTAAGCAAATGGCCAAGGATATTGTGAATAAAGCTAGTGAAGAAGCAAACAAATATCAAACGAGTGTAGAAACAAAGCGTAATTCTGTTACAGAAGAAATTAATGAAATCTACCATGAACTGGATCATTCAAGATTGAAATTAAACAATTTGTTTAATGAAGTTCGTATTCAAGTAGATCAATTAAAGAATGTTGTTGAAGAAAAGAATGATTAAAAAAAGCTTTCCTCCGATTTTTTTGGAGGAAGCTTTTTTTGTGCAATAGCTTCTGCTAGTTAGATTAAATATTATTGACACTATTCATCATATTGTCTAGTACTTTTTTAGAAATTTAAGCATTACAATAGGTATATATCAGAAAAGGAGAGATAGTATGTTATTATATATTCGCTTAACGCGTGCACTAAAAAATTCTGGAGCAGTTACTATACTAGGACTGATACTTTTGTTTTTGGGATGGACAAAAGATACTTATATTAAATGGAATGTAGAATACACACAATATGCTATATTTGGCGGCGGATTCTTAGTTTTAATAGGTATTTACATTTTTATTCGCAATTTTAGTGGTTTATTATCCACTTTTGAAAATCAACAAGCAGATTTTTTATTTCAACATATTGCGCCAGAAGATAAGCGGAAATATTTAGCTGTAGGAGCATTGTATTCAACCCATCTTTATCGAACTATCGAATGTTTGGATAATTTCTTTTTACAAAAAAAAGAAAACATAGATCAAGGAAAAAAGAATATTGAAGAGTATTGGGACATTGTTGATGAGCAGTCAGCGAAAAAACAACTTGATTGGTTGCTATACAGAGGACACCGAAATAATTATGAGGTAATTGATGAAGTAAAATTTATTTTTGCTCAGCTACAGGGACAGACTGCAATGACCAAAGAATTGTCGATACTAGTAAAAAATATAAAAAAAATTACTTACACTTGTCAAAAAAATAACAATGAGTATATTGATGAAACGAACATTTATAAGTGTAGTACTATTAGTGGTTGGGATTACATTCGTGGTGTTAGTGTTGCTAAAAATTGTTATAATTTAGGTTATTTAAATGAAGAAGAAGCGTGGCAGTATATAATCTCGTTTGGTAAAAATGTCAAAAATGAATTTTCTTCTTGGGAAGAACTTGCGATATCATTTTTAATTGGTCGTTATATTTGGTCAGAAGATTGTGAACAGGAAGAGTATGTTAAAAAAATATCAGATTTATTTTCTTTTTATGATGAAAATGAAGAAGATGGGTTTAAAGAAAATATTTGGAAAAAATATTCGATAAGTGAATTATAGAAATAAAATACACTAAGGATACTAGCAACTAAATAAAAAGGATGAAGCACAATCATGAAAGATTGTGCTTCATCCTTTTTTTATCTTTTTTTCTTTTTCTTAGTAAAAATTCTTTTTTTAACAGGTTTAACATCGATTTCGTCATCATCGTCATCGAAGTCGTCGTCGTCAAACTCATCGTCATCGTCATCATCGAAATCGAAATCGTCGTCGTCAAACTCATCGTCATCATTATCATCGAAATCGTCGTCGTCAAACTCATCGTCATCATCATCGAAATCGTCGTCGTCAAACTCATCGTCATCATCATCATCGAAGTCGTCGTCGTCAAACTCGTCATCATCATCATCATCGAAGTCGTCGTCGTCAAACTCATCGTCATCATCATCATCGAAATCGTCGTCGTCAAACTCGTCGTCATCATCATCATCGAAGTCGTCGTCGTCAAACTCATCGTCATCATCATCATCGAAGTCGTCGTCGTCAAACTCATCGTCATCATCATCATCGAAGTCATCGTCGTCAAACTCGTCATTATCATTAGAATCATAAGATAACGCATCTTCATTCGCACTACGTTGATTTAAAAATGAAGCTAGGCAAAGGTATAGACTAGCAACTACAGAAACGAAGGCTAATCCAATCGTAATATAAGAATTTTTCATTAAGATTGATAAAATAAAGAAAGCAACGGTTACAATACTTAACGCAATAGAAGTCCACTTTACTAAAGTATATTGTTTTTCAACAAGTGCATTTTTAATTTCTAGTTTATTGTCTAGTTCAATGGCTTTATTTTCAAGATAAGCAATATCTTCTTGTGTTTTTGTTGCTAAAATATGTTCTTTGCGAGCTAAATTTTCTTCAATACCAGTTTTGAAATTTTTGAATTCTTCTTTATAAACTAAGAAAGCTTCACGTTCAGTTTTTAGTTGGTAACGTTCATCAGCCATTGTATTTTCATGTTTCGCTTTTTCTAAGACAATTTCTTTTTCAGCATTATCTTTAGCAGAAAAGGCATTTGTTTTAGCAATTTTTAACATGTTTTCAGCTTCATTTTTTGTGTTCTCAATTAGTAATTGAGCATCACTACGAGCACTTTCAATCGCTGTTTTCGCTTGTAATTCAGCTTTTTCCTGTTTTTTCTTTGCTTCACCATTCGCACTATTGATAATATTGCTTGCCATTTTCTTAGCATCTTCAATAGATTTAGTATTCGTAGTTTCAGCAATCTCTTTGTTTTTTTCCTGCTCTTGAGCTTGTAGTTCAACCTTTGCTTTAATCTCAGCCAAAAGTTGCTCAGCTTCACGGGAAGCACGATCCATTTTTCCTTCAGCAACTTCTTCAGCTTTTGAAAGAATACCTTTTTCTTTATCAGCAATTTCTTTTTCTAAAATGTTTTGACGTTCTTTATAGAATAAATCTAATTTTTCGATTTTTTCTAAATATTTACGTTCATATTCATCTTCTTGGTGTTGATGTTGTTTTTCGAGTTTTGCTAATTTTTGTTCTTCTTCAAGCGAGAATTGTTTTGCTTCATTAGTACGTTGTTCTTGGAGTGAAGCCATTTTTGTTTGATAAGTATTTTCTAATTCCAGCTCTTTTTCTTTGAAATTTGCTGTTAAATTCGCTTCTTTATCGGCAAAACGTTTCTCTGAATTTTCTTGTTGATCGGTATAAATCCCTTCCAACAATTTTAATTTTTCTTGATAATTATTTTCAATTTCAAGACGTTTTTCTAATGAAAGGTGTTCAATCTCAGCGATTTGATCGTTGAATTGTTTTTGTAATTCTTGGCGATCTGTTTCTTTTTGAGTTTTTAGTTCAGCAACTTGCTCATTATATTTTTCAGTTAATGCTGCGGTTACTTCTTGCTCTAAGTTTTGTTGTTTTTCTAATGTTTCTTGTAGTTTTTTAGTTAGTTCATTTTCTAAAATGGCTTGTTTTTCTGCAGAGTGTTGTGCTTTTTCAGCCATTTCGTTTTCAAAAGCTAGTTGTTTGTTACTAAAAGATGCTTCGAGTTTTTCTAAGCGATCCTGATGTTCTACTTCTAATTCTTTCTTTTTCATTTCCACTTCTTGGCTGCTTACTAAATTAGTTCTTTGTGCAGGTGGTGTTTGTGGAGTGATTTGGAAAGGGGTGATAGCTCTTCTAGCAATCGGCTCACGTTGTTGTTTAACGGGTGAGTCACTAGTTTTTATAGAAGACCCAACTACGGGGCTTTCAGATTTTATTTGATTAAATACTAAGTCACTTTTAAATGGATCATCATTTTTAGAAGTATCGTTTGAGGATGCTGGAATCACTAATTCATCTGATTGCAAAGCATCGATCAACGCATTTTTTTTGTCTAAAAAATTATGAAGTTTCATCTGTGTACTCCTCTTCTTGTTTTAATAGTGGATTTATTTGTTTTAAGTACTAATATCGCTCATAACTAATTTTCAAAATAATGACTGAAGCTACTACCTCCAGAAAATGGCTGTAGCTTCAGTCACTGGTTTTTTAGTCTATAGAATACGATTGAAATCCATTGTTCCATCGTTTTCTGTAGACTCTTCTTGTTTTACATCTTTGTAAAAGTCAGAAAAATTATTTTTCATTAATTCTCCATAAATTGGTTTAATGAAACTTGTAAATTGTTCATTCGATGTAAATTGATCTTGGAAAGCTTTAATTGTATAAGATAAGCAATTATCCCATTTAGCAGATTTAGAGAAGATAAGGTTTGTTTTATTTCCTTTTAATAAATCTTCAATATAAGGTTGCAACAATAAGCTACCGCCACCAGTGAAAATAATATGTTGACCACGAGCATTGATGTTGTATCCGCGAACAGCTAATTCATCCATAATCTCTTTTTTAACAAAAGATTGAACAACGTTCGTGATAAAACTTGTTGAATCTGCAAATCCTTCAATAGCACCAATATCTGTGATTTTTCCTTCTAAAATTGCTTTGTTGTAATCAATTCCACGGAAGTTAACATTTGGATTTTCAATAGCACGGCGAAGCTCAGCTTCAAGAGCGCGTTCTAAGAAATTCACACCTGCAACATCAATAGAGAAAGCTGTTTTTGCATTGCCTTTATTATCAAATTCACGGAAGTTAACATTTTGTCCGCCGATATCTAATACATAAAGTGAATAATAATCATCAACTTCAGTCATTCTAGGTAACATAGCTTGTCCTTCAGGTAACACAATCACATTCATTAATTGGAATGAAACTGGTTCGCCGTTTTGAGCAAACTCAATGTGGCCATTTTTGTCTCCAAAAATTAAGTTCTGATAATCTTCTCTGCGGAAATTGTTTTGGAAGTCAGTCGATGGGTAACCTAAAACTAATAGAATTTCCTCGTCTGGTTCTGTTACATAATCAGCGATAGTTGCATAGATACATAATTTATGATGAAGTGTATTTTTAGTTAGTTCAGTGTTGTAAGTTGTGTCAACACCTTCACCGATCATATAATAATCACCATCTAATTCCATGCGATATTGACGTAATGAGCTATCTTCTTCTAAAAAGCGCTCCTCGATAACTTCTCTTGTTTTTGATGGAAATGAATTAACTAATTCTAAATTTCCATTATCTGAAAAACAAAAGCTTTTTACTTCATTTTTACCTGGATCAATTACAACTATTTTCATATTATTCTCCTTTTTTCTCTATCTAGATTTTTCGAGATAGTTAACACTCGTTCTATAATTTGGTTAAATTAGCGCAATTATACACTTAGGTTTATGGTCGCATTTTAATGTCTTGAAGTCAATGGGTTTCCTTAAAAAAAACGGATTATTGGTGTTCATTTTTACTGAGATTGAGGAAAAAAAAAAAGACGGATTAAATTGAATATTTTTAACTTAAAAATGCTGGTTTCAACCTGAATTTATGAAAATATATTGGAGAAATAGTCAGAAAAGAGAGAAGGATTGAGTTTAAATAAAATAAAAAAATGCTGAATAATTGAAAAAAATAAGAAAATTCTAAAAAAAGAGGAGATTTTATTGAGAAATTAGTCGATATAATGGATTGTATTTTCAGTTAAGACAAAATATTATGAAATTATAAAAAATGTAAAGTATTGATAATGAGTGTTATTGAAGATAAAATGAAGAAAATAAATAAAGACATAGAATGATATCATTTATTTTAATACACGAGAAAAATACAAGGAGGGTAGAGATTATGTCGAGAATAGAAGATTATTGGGATGATCGGATAATATATAATGTTGTTTATGTAGCAGCTAATGCAGAAAAACCATGTAAAGAAGAGATAATAGAATTTCAAAAATCATTAATTTTTCCAGCAGAAGTTCCAGAGGAAGTTGTTAGAAAGCTGATTTTGAATTATTTTGATAACATTATTCGTATTACGATTTTGGACGAAGTATCAGAAGGGTTAGGACTAAAAATTAACTAGCCAATAAAAACGCATGAATTCATGGTGAATAGCATACGTTTCTATATAGGATAGGCTTTATTTAATTAGACGGTTGAGCTCTCTGACTTTTTTTTGATTGACTTTTTTTGCATATACATAAAACACCATCGTGTGAAGGACCAGCTCTAAAAGAAACATTGGAAAGATAAAAGGGACGATCAGCTCAAACATATAGTCTGAAAACAGTTTGACTACTACGAATCCTCCGATTAAATTAAAGCTAGAGCTGAGTAAAATATTCCAATAAAAAGCTAAAGTGAAGTGGTTCCACAATAGGTTGTAAAGAACACCAAATAATAAGCCTGTAATTCCTGCAATTCCAATAAAATGCCAGAATGTCATTTGTGTAGTCTTTTGATTGCTGAAGAAAAGAGTGGAGAGCAAAGTCACCCAAATTAAGGTAATTGTGAATGTTTGAAAAAATCCTAGTTTTAAATTATGAATCATCGTAAATGCCTCCTAAAGTTTTTAAGATAATGTCGACTAACAAAATAACGTGTTTGATTGTTCAAAATAAGTTCAATTTTTGCATTGCCACATGAGTGGAATTCTTTAATAAAATTTTTATTGATAATAGTGTGATTATTAATTTTTAGAAAAGCATCAGAGGTATTTGTTTCTTCAATTTGTTTTAAACGGCTAGCTAATAGGAACGTTTCACCAGTTTCAGTACTAACATTACACATTCGACCCTCTGATTCAATGGCGATGATTTGTGATTGATTCACTTGTACTTTTCGATTATTTTTCACATTGATTAGAACCATTTTCGTTTCGCTCTGTTTTAAGATATCTTCGATGTTTGGCCAATTTTTTTGTTCGGCAGGATGCGTGTTGATTTCAATGGTGTGTTGTGGCAGCTTAGAATTGACTTTAAATAGTAGCTTCAATGGGTTAATTCCTCCTCTCAAAATCAATAATACGTAATCGGCTTTACAGATACAATGATTCTTTCGTAAGTTGCACTTTTTTGTCGTTTTGTTGCAAAAAAAGTCATTTAATTAGGAAATGACCTAATTAAATGACTTTTTTTAAATTATTTGTGATAATTTTGATTAGGTCTGGTAAAAATAACAAAAGACCTGTAAGGAATGGTAGAACATAGGCAAAAAAACGATAGAATATCAACCAAACGATAACGACTTCTTTTCCTGTACCAAGACTTGTTAATCCGTAAAGAACAAATAAATCAAACGTACCTAATCCCCCAGGAACTAAGGAAAACATTCCGATAGCAGAACCAACTACAAAAATGATAAATAATTTCAATAGGCTAACATTCGTATTCAGTAAGTGACCAATTAAAGCAAAGGCTCCAAAAGAGAACCACCATCCAAAGCTTGAAGCGCCGAATAAAATCCATTGTTGTTTTGCTGAAAAATTAGTGAACAAGTTTTTAGCGCGCCACCTAGTAGTTATATATAAGCTAGGAAAAAGTAACGAACCAAGTAAAACAAGTGGCCAATACTTAGTTAAAGATGGGAATTCATTTGGAATGAATAAAAATAAACAGGTTAAAAAACATTGTAGACAAAAGCCTGAAATTAAAAATAATTCTATTTTTGAGACAGCCAGAGCAGTCTCTTTTTTATTTGTGCTTTTTCCATAAAAATACATGCGCAAAGGTGCACTAACTAACCCCCCAATCCCTGCAATATTAGCAAAGGTATTCGTAATCCAACCAGATATCAAAATATAACGTTTAGAGAAAAAGCCTGGTACGAGCTGAACAATAACAAAGTCTGATCCAATCATAGGTAGGAGTGAGAGTATTCCGGTGATCGTCATGAGCAGAATAGATTGCCAACTTTGAGAATTTAAACTTTTTTTCAAAAGAGATATTTTTAAATCAGCAAGAATGGACCGTGTTTCATAGCAAACAAAAGTAAGGATGAGTACAATAAAAATAACTTTAAACCAAGTCTCATATTTTTTAAACCAACTGAATAAAGCATGTAGTTTTAATTTCATAACTATCCTCCATGTGTATCTTGCTATTAGTTTAATAGTAAGGTTAGAGAATGTAAAAGAATAGCCTTTATTCAGCTTTGTTTTTTTGATAATGAGAAATGTCGCTGTAGAGTGTCACGTTGTTAGTGTGATCGGAGCTTATTTCAACACAACTCAGGCTAGTTGGAAGAATGTCTCCATTCTTCCAGAGATCCATCAGAGGTTGCTCTAGAAAATGAGCTAATAAAACTTTAATGGTGATGCGATGAGAAACAATTAAAATCGTTTTGCCATTATTTTCATGACAGATTTTCTTAATTTTAGCAACGGATCGTTGTTGGAGTTGTTGGAAGTTCTCGCCATTTCCATTTGGCTGATAGTCATGTGGGGCATGCCAGAACTGTTCCCAACTATGTGGATAGTTTTGCTGAATTTCTAGCTTACTTTGACCTTCCCAAGGTCCCATTTTAATTTCTTGTAGTTGAGAGGATTCGTTAATTGGGATTGCGAGTTTGGTAGTAATTAATTGTGCTGTTTGAATAGCTCGTAGACTGGTACTAACATAACAACAGTCGATTTTTTTTTCAGGTAAGAAATTAGATAAAGCCTGTGCTTGCTGAATCCCTAAATTGGTTAAAGCAGAGTTTAACTGTCCTTGCATGCGCTCTTCAAGATTCCAAAGGGTTTGCCCGTGTCGTACAAAATATAAGGTTGTTGTCATTTTTTAGCCTCGTTTCTAGTTAATATGCTACTCTTTTAATATACAAGGTTGGGTTCTCCCTGTATAATACAAGATACATTTAATTCATAACTTTTATCTATGAGAGGGGTTTCTGATGAATTTACATGGATTGCGACTTTTTTACGAAGTAGCCAAGCAGAAAAGTGTGACAAAAGCAGCAAAAAATTTAATGATTAGCCAACCGTCAGTTACGGCGCAAATTAAAAAATTTGAAAAAGAAGAGGGAATCACCTTGTTTATTCCTGATGGACGTGGCATTCAATTAACTGAAATTGCAACTGAATTGTACTGTGAAGCGGAGAAATTATTTGCGATTGAACAGCGAATTCAACAACTAATTGTGCAGTCCCGTAACCAAGAGGCAGGTCAACTGAAGATTGCTGGAAATTATTTGAGTATGAATTATATCTTACCTAAATGGTTAACTCTTTTTAAAGAAGCTTTTCCTAACGCAGAAGTTCAATTATCAACGTTAAATACTCAAGATGCAATTGAGTGTTTATCGCATTTTCAAGCAGATTTAGTGATTGTTGGTGGCGGTATTTTAGATTATCAACAGCAGTTTGTCGTAAAAAAAATTCAAAATGATGAGCTGTGGTTTGTTGTGGCTCCTAATCATCCAGCAGCCAATCGAACAATTGAATTAGAGCAGCTTTGTGCAGAAAAATTTGTTGGTCGTGAGTCAGGTAGCTATGTTCAAAACCAATTGGAGCTTCTTTTTCAACAAAGTCAATTACAGATGCCGGCTATAACGATTCGTTATAATGGTCTAAATGAAATGATTCATGGCATCAAAGAGGGTTATGGAATTGGGTATTGCTCAGCTTTAGTGAGTAGTGAATTAGTAGAAAAAGGTGAACTGGCTCGGATTTATGTATCGGATAGAATGAACGAAACAGGAAATTATTTGGGTTTTCGTAAAAATGAAGGAATGTCCTTGCTTATGAAGGGATTTATGGAGTTAGTGGTAACTTAAAAAACAAAATACGACTGAATTAGAATTAAACTTTGTATTTTAATAACACCTTTGATATACTTTTTTATAGGGGAGGTGAAAAATTTGAATATCATCGATGCATATAAAGCGTTTTGGTTGAATTATGTTAACTTTAACGGACGCGCAAGCCGTTCAGAATATTGGTGGCCGACAGCAATTAATATGATTATTTCTTCAATTTTTAATGCAATGTATTTTACGTCACTAATGGTTTATCTTAATGAAGCTACGGTAACAGGTAATACGTTATCTGCTACATTACCAACAATGCCGATTTTGGGTGTGATATTTGGTTTAGCAGTAGTTCTTCCATCATTGTCATTATTAATTAGACGTTTACACGATACGAATAAAAGTGGCTGGTTAGTGTTATTAGCATTTATTCCTTTTATTGGAGCAATTATTATTTTTGTCTTCACAGTATTAGCTGGAGATCAAGGGGACAATCCTTATGGAAGCAACCCACTTAAAGGTTAGGCAATATAAAAATGAGATAACTGCAGAAATATCTGCAATTGCCTCATTTTTTTTGTTTATTTTTTTAAGTTTAAAATATTTTTTACAGTGGCTTCCATTTCAGCAGCATCAATGACAGTATCATGTAGTACAGCTGCTGTGAATAGTTCTGTCACAGAGGGCGGAATTGGCAAGTTAGAAAATTCATGAAGTTGTTGAACTAACTTCGCTTCTTCACTTTCTAAGATGAACGTGTCAGTTGCGAAAGCATCCATAACATGTTGTGGGAACTTGTAAGGACTAGCGGTTGAAACAATCACAGTTGGTGTTGAATCCTGTGTCGCTTTTTGATATTTTTGATAAGCAGCAGCAGCAACTCCGGTGTGAGTATCCATTAAATAGTGATTCTCATTGAATACCGTCGCGATAATTTCTTTTACTTCTTCCTCAGTCGCTTGTTCACCATAGAATTTTTCTAAATTTTGATTCATCTCTGCTGTAATCGAATATTCACCATCAGCAAGTAGTTGTTCCATTCGATGTTTGGTTTCGCTGACTTCGTTATTGGCAATATGATAAATTAAACGCTCTAAATTACTAGAAATTAAGATATCCATTGAAGGCGACGTTGTGATATGGAATGGACGTTTGCGATCATAAGTGCCGGTTGTGAAAAAGTCAGTTAAGACATTATTTTCATTGGAAGCACAAACTAATTGGTTGATTGGAACCCCAATTTGTTTTGCATAGTAACCAGCTAAAATATTTCCAAAGTTCCCAGTTGGCACTACAAAATTAATGAGATCGCCATCTTTTATTTCACCAGATTTAATGAGTTGTGCATAAGAATAAACATAATACACGATTTGTGGCACTAAACGGCCGATATTAATCGAATTAGCAGAGGAGAATTGATAACCTTCTTGGCGTAATTCTTCTTTTAAATCAGTATTATTGAAAATATTCTTCACATTTGTTTGAGCATCATCAAAGTTCCCGTTGATTCCTACAACAAACGTATTCTCTCCTTTTTGCGTTACCATTTGTTTTTCTTGAATGGGGCTAACGCCATCTTTTGGATAGAATACAATGATTTTTGTACCTGGTACATCAGAGAATCCAGCCATTGCGGCTTTTCCAGTATCTCCAGAAGTTGCTGTCAAAATGACGATTTCAGCATCAACTTTGTTTTTCTTAGCAGCTACTGTCATAAAATAAGGCAAGATAGATAGAGCGATATCCTTAAAGGCTAAAGTTGAACCATGGAATAATTCTAAATAATTAACGTTTCCGACCTTGTTTAATGGCGCAATTGCCGGGTCAACAAATTTTTGATCATAAGCTCCATTGATACAGTACATTAATTCTTCTTCAGTAAAATCGGTTAAAAAAGCACTTAGAACTAAGTACGCCACCTCTTGATAAGTTTTGTTGGCTAATTCTTTAAAATTTAAGTCTAATTTAGGCATCTCAGTTGGTACATATAAGCCACCGTCAACAGCTAAACCTTGTAAAATTGCTTGCGAAGCAGTGACGACATTGTTTGCGTCTCGTGTACTTTGATAATTCAATCCCATATTTTTTCCCCCTTAATTCGTTTTTATTCATAGTAATCACAGCTAGTAAAATGTTTCTGTAAATTAATTTGAGAATCCCCTAAAATGATTTCATATACAGTAGTCTATTTTTGTGTTTCTTTATAGTTTACCAGATTTTGTGAGATTTTAGTATGACAAATTTAAGTATTTTTAACTTATTTACCGAACAAAATAAGGAGCATCTAGGAATAATCGATGACTCCGTTTATTTTTTTGAGATCAGAAGTTATTGATAGGGCGGCTATGTTTATCACGATAAAATAATGGATCAAAAAAAGGAAACCGACTTGTTTTGAAGTGGGTTTCCTCTTTTTTTATTTATTTTTCAGTTTGTTTGCTTTTAATAAGGAACGTTAAACCAAATCCAATAACTGCTAATGTTAATAGTAGAATCAAACTATTGTGTACACCTTGAGTTGTTAGCTCAGCAGGTGATAGTGCGTTTGCGGGATTCTTACTTTTGACTTGGCTAATGGTGATAATTCCAGCAACCAATGAAGTTCCTGTAGCTCCAGCTACTTGTTGCAATGTACTTATAATCGCTGTTCCGTCAGAGGTGATCTGTTCAGGCAAATGATTTAATCCGTTTGTTTGAGATGGAATAAAGGTCATTGATGCGCCTAACATTAATAGCATATGCAATAAAATAACCATATAAGGTTGTAATGTACTTGTGAAAATGAAGAAGCCTAGAACTGCAACGAGTGTAATAAAAGTTCCAGCTGTAATCAGTTTTTTAGGACCTTTTGCGTCTAAAATTCGACCAGCAATTGGTGCCATTAATGCACTTAAAACTGAGGCAGGTAACATCATCATTCCAGCAGTTGTGGCGTTTACACCAAAGACACTTTCGTTAAAGATAGGTAATAAAAATGAGAAAGATAGAATCATCATCATGACTAAAAAGACATTGGATAAGCCCACGATGAACATCGGATATTTAAAAACAGTTAAGTTAACTAGTGGTTTGTCTAATTTGATTTGTCTAAAAACAAATAATCCTAAAGCGACTAATCCAACAATCAAAGAAATAGCAACATTTGGATATTGCCAGCCCATCTCACCAGCGATACTAAATCCGTAGATAATTCCTGAAAAGGCTAGTGCAGATAAGCCAATTGAGAGAAAATCAAAAGGGATTTTTTCTAGTTTACGAATGGTGATAATTGACCATGAACCTAATGAAATTGAAACGATAGCGATTGGTAATAATAAAATGAAGATCCATTGCCAACCTAATGAAGTAACAATAATTCCGCCATATGTGGGTCCTAAAGCAGGAGCAAAGCTAGTAACTAAACCAGCCATTCCCATGACAACACCACGTTTGTTAATGGGGACTAGAGCTAAGATAATATTGAACATTAGAGGCAGTGAGATTCCTGTTCCAGTTGCTTGAATCAAACGACCTGTTAATAATAACGGGAAGTTAGTGGCTAATCCACAAAAAATGGTTCCTGTTGTAAAAATAATAGCGGCTGTTTGGAAAAGTCGCTTTGTTGGGAAACGTTTAACTAACATTGGTGAGATTGGGACAAGAATAGCCACAATTAATAGATAACCGGTTGTTAACCATTGTATCGTAGCTCCAACTACGTTAAATTCTCTCATTAAGATTGGAAATGCGACGTTTAATGCTGTTTCAGAGACGATTCCCATGAAGGTTAGCATGGCAATTGAAATAATTGCAAATAACACTTTTTTTTCTAATTTAGTTGCTGGGTTTTCCATTATTTACCTCCAGATAATTTTTATACATTTTTCCAAATTCATCTTTCTTTAGTTGAGTGATCTCTTTAGTGGGATCTAAGTTTTGAATCATAGAATCCATTAAATGATTTAAGAGTATTACTTCCTCTTGACTAAAGCCGTGAACCATTGTTTGATTGATGCCATCGATTTTTGTAATGATTTTTTGAGCAATTTCATGTCCGGTAGCAGTTAGGGTAATGGAATTGTAACGCAAATCGTTATTGGCTTGCTTCTTTTCAATCAGTTTCTTTTCTTCTAACCGCTTAATTGGATTCGTAATAGAAGAAGTTGAGATATCTAAGTAATCGGCAATTTCCTTCTGAGTACATTGTTCTTTAGTCAAGATAACTTCTAAAATTAAAGACTGTCCAATATGGAGATCTAAGCTATTTAGCTCTTGGTCAGCGAGTTTTTTATGCAAACGATTGAGACGTTTCATTTTCATGTTCAATGAGCCATTCGTTGAATCCATTTCACTGTTCATTTTTTTCCTACTTTCTCGATAGATAATACGCACCTATATAATACGCTAGTTTATTATAGGGGTATGAGCAGGATAAAGCAAGTAAATATTTAGTTTATAAAAAAGAAAATAAAAAACGCCTCCCTGGTTTAGGTGGGAGGCGAAAAAAGGGGTTAGAATTTATCAAAACATTATTTCAAATAATGGAATGATTGAGTTTACGTACCTTAGCGTAAAGTTAAGGATTTACAAATAATTAAGGTTTAATAACTAATTCAGACTCAGGATCGAAGAAATGTCCTTTATTTAAATCAAAGGCTAAGTCAATAAATTCACCTGGACGATGGAAATCGCGTGCATCTACTTTAGAAATAAATTCAGTATCATCAACACGAGTATAAAGCATTGTTTCAGCACCTAATAATTCAGATACAACAACTTCAGAATGAACAACACTGTTAGGATTTGAATCTAACGCGATTTGTTCACTGTGAATATCTTCTGGACGAACACCAAAGATTAATTTCTTCCCATCATAACCTTGTTCAGCTAACATTTTACGTTTGCCTTCAGGAATGGTTAATTTTAAACCTAATCCATTAGAAATAACGTCGCCATTCAATGTTACGTTAAAGAAGTTCATTGCTGGTGAACCAATAAATCCAGCTACGAATACATTTACTGGTGTATCGTAAACTTCTTTTGGTGAACCAATCTGTTGTACAAAACCATCTTTCATAATAACGATACGATCCGCCATAGTCATGGCTTCTGTTTGGTCATGGGTTACGTAGATAGTTGTTGTTTCTAGACGTTGGTGTAATTTAGCAATCTCAGCACGCATCGCTACACGTAATTTAGCATCTAAGTTAGATAAAGGTTCATCCATTAAGAAGACTTTAGCATCACGAACTATTGCACGACCTAAGGCCACACGTTGACGTTGTCCACCAGATAATGCTGCTGGTTTACGTTTCAAGTATTCAGTCAAACCTAGGATTTCCCCAGCTTCTTCTACACGTTTTTTGATTTCAGCTTTATCATATTTTCTTAGTTTTAAACCAAATGCCATATTATCATAAACAGTCATATGAGGGTACAGGGCATAGTTTTGGAAAACCATAGCAATATCACGATCTTTAGGAGCTACATCATTCATCAATGTTTCACCAATATATAATTCACCGTCTGAGATGTCTTCTAAACCAGCGATCATCCGCAAAGTTGTTGATTTCCCACAACCAGAAGGACCAACGAAAACGATAAATTCACGATCTTTAATTTGTAAATTAAAATCAGTTACTGAAAAATTCTCAGCATTGTCGTATTTTTTATAAATGTGATTTAATGCTATTTCTACCATAATGATCTCACCTAACCAATCTATTTATTTAATAAGTTAAGTATAGTGAAAGCGATTGCTTATTTCCACGGATAGTTGCACAATATTTTAGTTCAGATTTTGTGCACTATGCATAGAAGCGTTTTCAATAACTAAATATGACAAAAAATGTTTGATTTTAGTCGAATTTTTTTATATTTGTTCAAAATAATTCATAAAATTGATGAATAATGCAGATAATAATTGTATAGTTATCTCATAGTACATTTTATCAAAACAGAGGAGGGAGTTGTTAAACGTATTTTGAGTTAATTTCTTAACATAGTTCATGTTTTTTAGTAAGTGATTTGAAAAATGGAGGTTTAAAATGAAATATGATGAAAATAAAAAAGGGGGAGAGCTATGCGCAGCTTAGTTGAACAAAAGGAAAACACTAATTATGCCATTCTTACCTTACTGTATAACAATAGTCAGGGAACAACTTTAGTGGAAATTTCTGAAAAACTAGGATTAGGTGTAAAAACAGCTAGAGTTTACATAGGTGAGTTGGTGGATTATTTAGATAGATGGTTTCCTAATATTCGTGTTCGTTATGAAAATAAACGCTATTCCATAGAATGTAAGAAAAATTTTAACATTGAGATTGTTTATAGTTCAATGAAAAAAGAGACTTCATTTTTCGATTTGTATCATTACCATTTTATGGGGAAATTTACGGGTGTCCGAAATTTTGCTACAGAATATTATTGTAGTTCAAGTAGAGTGTATACGCAGTTGAAAAAAATGCGTGAGCTTTTGAAACCGTATGAGATTGATTTTGGGAGTAGTATTGAAAATTATGATTTTATTGGTGATGAACAGATGATTCGTTTTCATACTTTCCATTACTATTGGGAAATATATAAAGGTATTGAATGGCCTTTTGATGCAGAATTAGAGTCTAAATGCTATGTAATGATTTATGGATTAGCTAAATGTATGGGAATAGAACTTTCAATAGTAGAAAAACAACAATTAGCTTTATGGCTAGGAATTATTAATACACGGATAGGTCTGGAGAAATTTGTTGAATTAGATGAAGATACTATGAATTCAGTGATGCAGTCAGATTTTGGGAAAAGACATTTTGCCATTATCTATTACTCTTTTGAAGAAAAATTACACAAAAAGTCTTCTGAAAGTGCGTTTTTCTTACTGGTTTTTATGTTAACCTGTAAACGTTTATTAAATAAGAAAGATATGGAACCGTTAGAAAACTCTGATTTAATTGATTTTTGTTCAAAAGTACAAGGGGAAATTTTTGCAAATATGTTATCTGTATCGGAGATTAATCAATACAATAGTTTACTTTTAGAAGGAATCTATTATAGTAACTATTTAAATGTAGATCTGTTAATGAGGGAAAAGACACAAAGTGCGTTGCTACCTGTAGTTATTCAAAAATTTACGGAAGCGATGGCGGGCTATGAAATGAGTATTAGACCCAGTTCAGATATTGCAGTTTATTTTGGAAACTTGTTTTTTGACGTTATTGATATTAAGAAACTATTGGTTCCTGTTAAGATAAAATTTTTATTAAGCAATGGATTAATTGATGAGTATCCAATTCGGAAGAAATTATTGTACCTTTTTCCAAATCTAATTTTTGCCACTCCGATAGACCAAGATTGTACGATTATCATCACTGATTCGGTTAATTCAAAAGAAACAGAAGATGATTATCTTTATTTTAATGGTCGAAATCAATTAGAATGGGAAGAACTGAAGAGAACGATATTAGCTTATAGTATTCCAAAAGAAAATGCACAAAAGTTAGAATTATTATGAAAATAGTTTATTATCTTGTTGTTCTAGTTATTCAGGATAAGGCAGTAAAAACGAATAGATAAAATACTTATTTTTAAAAAAACATGCCTTTTAATTCAAATATTATGTTATATGATACACTACATTTTCAGTTTGAAAATGTAGTTATTTAAAGGGAGTATAGGAAAGTTATATAGTACAATTATCACGAGTATGCTTGGATTTTGGGTGCTTTATTTTTTTAATAGAACAAGCACTGATTCAATTTGGAGATAGTATATATAGAGGAATCACTCGGATTGGCTGTATGTTAGGCAGCCTAGTGAGTATTCTTGTAGATTTTATCCGGAAAACAGTGATTATCCAGCTGAATTCAAGTGAGGTACGAATCAAAGAATTAGGTAAAAGTGAGCAGAAATATGTTTTTAAAGATACTCTTTTTTCCCAGAATCGTATCGGTTTAGTTTGTCAGGTGTCCCAGTTTATATAAAAATTAAGTTACATATTGGAGACCCAGCAGAAAATAAGATTGCACCACATAATTTAACCGGTTTATCTGTTGAGAAAGCTGATAGTGTGTTTAATCAAGTGATTCGTCAGACAGAAGATGCTCTAATTAGTAATGAAAAAAATATCGCTATGATGATTTAGAGCGCATTTGTTTTACTCCAATTTTGGTAGAGGATGTTTATCGAACGAGTACGCTTTTAACGTATCAGAGAAAATAAAATTTGAATAATATCCTGAATTTGTGGAACTATTAGTAGAATGTTTGGCTAGACAGCCAGCCGAATAAAGTAAGGGATGATTTCATTTTGGAGCATGTAGATAACCTTATTTTTATAGAATAATAAGGTTATTGTTTGTCAGATTAGGAATAGATAAAGTATAATGAGTTTGTTATTAAATGTAATAGGAGGAATGTAAAATGAATCAAACAAAAACACGTGCCGAACTAAAAAGTGAAGCAAAAAGTTTGTTACGTGGTCGTTGGGGAGATGCAATTCTACTAAATTTAGTACCTACAATTTTACAAGTAGGCGCATTTATCATTGGGATGGTATTTTTGATAGCGGCTGTAGTTCTTTTTGGTACAGTTATGTCAAATTTTGATGGGAATAGTGGATCGATAGGGAATTCTTATTCTGGCTCTAGTTATGGAAGTGGCAGTGGTGGAGGAATTATTGGATTCTTTATTTCTCTAATTTCAGTTGGGATTTCGTTTACTTTTCTAGATTGGTTACGTGACCCAGCTATGAAAATTGTTCCTTTTCGTGATGCTTTCCAAGTCTATTCAGGCAAGCATTTTGTTAAAGTTGTAGTCATTACAATTTTAAATACGATTTTTACCTTTTTATGGAGTTTGTTATTTATTATTCCAGGTATTATTAAAGCAATGGCTTATTCACAATCGTACTTTATCTACAAAGACATCTCTTCTTCTAACAAAGAGGAAGGCATGCGCTATACAGACTATATCACAGCTAGTCGTAAATTAATGGATGGACATAAATGGGACTATTTTGTACTACAACTAAGTTTTATTGGTTGGCAGATCCTTTGTATTTTCACTTTTGGAATTGGTTACTTATGGCTAAACCCATATATGAGTGCGACTTATGCAGCTTTTTATAAAGATTTAGCTCAAGATCGTTATCTAGATGGAGTAGCGAGCTACAAGGACAGTGAAATAGATGAGTGGACTGAGGATACAATTTAATTAAAATTAAAAAGGTTGTATGTAATCCTGATTTGATTACATACAACCTTTTTCTATTCATTTACTGAAATAAGTTGAGTTTGAGGAACTTCTTTTTCTTGAGCGTTAAATAAAAAATCATAAACCCAGTCGATAACTTGTTGATTATTCACTAGATTTGCATGTGAGGCATCGCCTTGAGTTGTTTGTTTTTCAATATAGGTGTGAACATAGTCTGGAAAGATTAGACGAGAAGCTAAGGCACTACGCAGAGGGACGACGCCATCTGTATTTTTATCATTCGCATCTTCACCAGCAATGGACAACACGGCTAACTGGCTATCTAAGTTCTGTTGTAACGCTAGATATTTTTCTAATTCAGCTGTTTCAATAGGAACATCAGTAAAATCAGCATTGCCAAGATTAGAAGCTGTGTCGATATCATTAAAGGGTGCACCTAGTAAGGCGATTCGTCTCAGTTTTGGTACATTTTTATCTTCTTTGATGGTTTCGGCATAATAGGCTATAGCTAGTCCACCGTTGGAATAGCCAACTACATCGGCTTGTTGAAAGTTATAGTTCTTTTTTAAATCAATCATTAATTGTTTTAATCCGTTGCTCCATTCTTCGATAGGGGCATTATTCTCTGTATATCCAATTGAAATAAGGGGACGCTTAGCATTGGAATCTAATTTCCCTTGATAGTGTAATTTTCCTTTAGCATCGATGACAACATTCAGTAATTGAGTAGAACTATTGGGCTGCGCCATTATATTTTCAGCAAAATGAGCAAATGAATCTTCATCCCCACCGCTGCCATGAATCAGAATAATTGGAATTTGTTCTTGTAAATTATAAATAGATTGGGAAATATTTTTTTTCGGTTTTGTGTTAAAGCTACAGGATCCTAGGATGAAAAGGAGAATTCCACCTAAAAGTATCACTTTTTTCATGTTGTCCACTCCGTTCATATGAATTTATTATAGCAAAAAAAGAATATTTTCGGGTAAATAGTGCTATATAAAAGTAAAAAAATGAATAATAAGAAATTTTTATCTCAGATAAATGCAAGTATAGGTTTTAGTTTAGCAAATTGCAGAATAAAAACCGAAAGGATATAGTAGGTGTCATTCAATCAGCTACACTGCATAATAAATTTTAGAAAGGAATGTTATGAATAAAAATATAGCAAAAGAGCTGAATCAGTTTTCATTGCCATTAGTTGCTAATAATTTATTTGCCATTTTAATCGGCTCTTTGTTGGCTGCGATTATTGGGCGGATTTCGGTTAATGCGATTGCAGCAACAGAAGTAGTCAATACGTTTATTTACTCTATGATTGGTGTATTAGGTGTAGGAACGTTATCTTTTAATATATATTCTTCCAGAGTTAGACTATCAGATCCATTAGCTTTTAAAGATTATTTTAAATCTATTATTCAGTTGAATATGATAATTGGGCTGATTTTCACTAGTTTAATTATGTTATTTAGTTCTTACTTTCTAAAAGTTTTATATGGCTTTCAAAATGATGTGCTGACCATCGGTGTTTTTTATGCTCAAATTTCTTCTGTGCAAATTCTGTTAAATATGTTGATATTTTCTTTATCGAATCAAATGAAAGTCAAAAAACAGACAAGGAATATCTTGTTAATTGGAATGATTGGTTCGATTTTTCAAGTCGTTAGTTCGTTATTTCTAGTATATGTTGTCTTTAAAAATAATGACTACAGTATTCTAGGTATCAGTTTTGCGAATACGGGAACTTTACTTTTAGAAGTGTGCTGTTACTTTTTTGTACTACGTAAAGACATTGTAGCATTAGTTCCGATAAAAGGTTCTAAGAAGCTTTTTTTATTAAGAAAAAGTATTCCGTTATTTGCTCAGGAATTATTAGAAGGTTCGATTTTTAGTGTTGGGGTAACGGCGTTATTGTCTCGACTAGGTGTTGTCTCTTTTGCAGCCTACAGTGTTTGTCGTAGGCTAGTTGATCTGTGTTTGGCTCCGATGTTTATGTATTGCAATGGAATTGTAGTACTGACAGGGGAATATATCGCTGAAAAGGATAAAAAGAAATTGTTAAGTCTACCTATCGTTGGGCTAACACTTATTTTAAGTATATATATCGGAATGGCTTTAGTATTGTATCTTTTTCGTCCAGTTTCAATTGCTTTTTTTACCAATAAACCAGCGATTATTGAAAAAGCTAGCTCAATTTTGTCTATTGTTTTATTCACTAGCTTGACACAGCCCTTTTTTGAAGTCGCTAAGATGAATTTACAGGCGATTGGAAAAGAAAAGTTAACCCTTATGATTACAGGAGTGGTTAATCTGTTGATTTTAGGTGTGTTACTTTCTCTAAATCAGTCAGTTGGATTGGATTTGACTGTTATTTTATTTTTATTAGCGAGTAATTATTTGATATTGTATGTGTTATTTACTGTTTTTTATCGAGTTGAAATTAAGAAAAATATAAAAATGAAATGATAAAAGGAGTAATTTGTTGAAATCTGTCTGTGTTTGCTTAATCATGTCGCTAGCTATTCTTATTAGAAATAGTATAAAATAAGAGATAGTTTGAATTAAAGGAGTTGTTCATAATGAGTCGAGAAATCATTTTATATATTGCGGTTAGTTTGGATGGTTATATTGCTGCATCAGATGGAAATATTGATTTTCTAAATAACATTGAGGTGACAGAAGAGGATACATCTTATCAAGATTTATTGGACAAAATCGACACAGTAATTATGGGAAGAACGACCTATGATCAAGTGACGATTGAACTTTCACCAGACAAGTATTTTTATGAAGAACAGATGTCTTATATTATTACAAATCGTCTTGATGAAAACAGTGATAAGTTAGTATTTACTAATGAAAATCCAGTCGATTTAGTGAACAAGTTAAAAAAAGAAGAAGGCAGGGCAATCTGGATTATTGGTGGTGGTAGTATTATTTCACCGTTAGTTGAAGCGAATTTAATTGATACGTACATCATTACAACGATTCCAACGATATTAGGCAAAGGGATTCCATTGTTTCCAGAATTTTCTGGTCCTGTAGAGTTAAAAGTAAATGAAGTTTATCAAAAAAATGGGATAATTTATTCGATTTATTCAAAAAAATAAGCTGAATAAGAGCTGGCAAGATGAAACCTATCTTGTCTAGCTCTTATTTTTATTAGGGAATAAATCGTGTAAATTAGCTTCACCATTCATAAGAATGACGAATTAAATTTAAGGGAGTTGGTTGGTGTTTGTATGTTCTGTGTTAATGTGAACAGGAGGATCATAAGTGCAATGGAGAGTCGCTTGTTTTCCATAAGGTAGATCTATTTGCATTAGGATACTGAATGAAATGCTAGGACATATAGGAGATGTATAAATACCCAAAGTGGCGTTAATACAACGATACTAGACAATAGTATGAATAACCAAAGTAAGTAATTTTTACTGCTTTTTTCAGTAGGTTTTAATGCTTCTTTGAGACTACAACTAGGACAATTACCGTTACTATCTAAAATATGTCGATTACATTGTGAATAAAATTCCAAAATGACACCCTCCTTTGAAAATATAAATCAGTCATTTTTTAGAATATCAAATTAAATTAACTTATTCAATTTTATTTGAAGTAATGAGATAAATAAATCGATTTAGAAGAGTTTTGCTTAGATTCTAAAATGCTTTTTTATCATCAAATTCTAACTATTATCTTTTCATTCTTTAAGAGATGGCGTATAATTGCATGTAATATTGATGATTTAGACAATGAAACTAACCGAAAGTAGGCGGGAGAATGAAAGAGACCTTAATTGTGCGAGGGGCACCGCAGGAATATATTTGTGAGATTGATTGCTGGAACGGGCTGGAAGAACGACTGATTCAGCGAGGATTACAGCACGTTTTAGTCGTTCATGGGAAAGCTTCATGGGAAGTGGCGAAGGCTAAGTTTCCAAGATTTAACATCATTCAAGCTAGTTTTGAAGAGTATCATGGGGAGAGTAGCTATGAGGAACGTGATCGTTTAATTGCTATTATTAAAGCCCAGGGATTAGATGGAATTGTTGCAGTTGGTGGTGGAAAGATTAGTGATGTGGTGAAGGCTGCTGCTGCTAAACTACATATACCAAGTATTATTTTGCCAACAATGGCGTCAACTTGTGCAGCCTATACGCCTTTAAGCGTGATGTATAATGAAAAAGGTGAAATGACGGCACTGGATATTTTTCCAACAAGCAACAGTTTGGTTTTAGTTGATCCTGAGATTATTTTAAATTCACCAATTAAATTTATGGTAGCAGGAATTGGCGATACGTTGGCCAAATGGTATGAAGCGAGAGTTGTGATTGAGCAGATTGAGAATCCACCGGTTGAAGTGGAGGTTGCTTATTTTGCAGCAAAGCTATGTCATAGTAATTTGTTAGCTTACAGTGAATCAGCGTTAGAAGCAATGGAACGCCAAGAAATTAATTCAGCTTTTATCAAGATTGTTGAAACGAATATCTTAGTTGCTGGAATGGTTGGTGGCTTTGGTGATGAGTATGGACGGACAGCAGGTGCTCATTCGATTCATGATGCATTAACCATCGTTCCGGCATCGCATCGCCAATTACATGGCAATAAAGTTGCTTATAGTATTTTTCTGCAATTAATTTTGGAAGGGAAAGTCAGTGAGATTGCTGAACTGATTCCTTTTTATCAACAGTTGGGTTTGCCGATTTCTTTAGCAGATATGGGATTAGCGGGAACTTCTCCAGATTTGTTAAGAAAAGTAGCGGAATTGGCTACAGCAGAAGGGGAAAATATCCATTTATTGCCGGATGAGATTACGGCTGAAAAGCTTTTTCAAGCATTTGCTACGTTAGAGGAGTATCAAGCAGAATTTATTTAAATGAAAAAGCACTGCAAAGTGATAGTCTGGGTGTGTAGTGACCCCAAAAAGTTAGACTTTTTGGGGTCACTACAATGACTAGCTAACTTTTGCAGTGCTTTTTTTAGATTGTTTTTAATTTTCCGCGGAATTCGTCTAGTGTTTGATAGCCTTTTTCAGCCATTACTTCTGCTAGTTCGCGAGAAATTCGTTCAAATGCAGCAGTTCCTTCTTTTTGTAGCTGTGTGCCGATTTGTAACATGGATGCTCCACATAGTATATGTTCAAAAGCATCTTGCCCCGATTTGATACCGCCTGTTCCAACAATTGCGATTTCAGGCTTAAGCAAGGTTCTAAAGGCGCGTACATTTGCTAAAGCGGTAGGTTTGACATAATCTCCTCCAAGTCCACCAAAGCCGTTTTTAGGCTTAATGACAACCGATTCTGCATCGATATCAATGTAAAGACCATTTCCGATGCTATTGATTGAATTTACATAAGTTAACGGGAATTTGTTTAAAATATCCGCCATTTGTTCAAAATGAACAATATCAAAATATGGTGGCAGCTTTACACCTAGTGGCTTTGTGAAGAAGGAAAAAACTTCAGTTAGAATCAGTTCAGTTTGCTCAAAATCATAGCCAACTTGTGGTTTGCCAGGTAGATTGGGACAAGATAGATTTAATTCAGTTAAGCCTGTATAGGTTGATTCTTGAATTTTTGTAAGCATGTCAATATTTTCGTTGAAGCTCATGCCAGCAACAGAGAAGAAAAGTGGCTTTTCTGGCGTTTTGTCTTGTTGTCCTAAAACGAACTCTAAATAATAGTCAAAACCATTATTGGGAAGTCCCATAGAATTAATACTACCTAGAGGAACATCAAAATAACGAGGAGAAGGATTCCCAGCACGTTCTTGTGGGGTAGCACTCTTCGTAATAACTGCTCCTGCATCTGAGTTTAAAACGTCTAACATATCTGTTGAAGTCAAACAATGAACACCTGAAGCATTCATTAAGCAGTTTTCAAAAGTAAATTGATTGATTGTAGTTTTTAAAGACATTTAATTTTCTCCTTTTCGTATGTTCTGTTATTTTTTGTGAATGAACTTATTGTGCTTTTCAAATAAAACACCCATTTGTAATAGCCAATCTTCTTTTCCTTTTGGGGCTGTAAATTGAATTCCTAAAGGCAAACCATTTTTAGCAAGATGAGTGGGTAAGCTAATTGAGGGCTGTCCTGTTAAGTTGGCTTGTTGTGTAAATGGTGTAATTGCTAAGCTTTTCTCAAACATATCATAAATCGTTTGCTGCTGTTCGTTAGTTGTTAGCTCGTCAATTCTTTCGAGTTGGCTTAGCTGTTCAGTTGTTTGTAATTGTGCGTCAATGCGTGGCGCAGTATCCGCTGTCGTTGGTGTTAAATACAAATCATAGGTTTCATTAAACTGAGCCATTTCTTCAGCAGCGTGATCCCAAAGTGCCAAACTATTAGAATATTCTGCAGCAGAAATTGATTTTCCAGTAGTAAACAATGCCCAAGTCATGAGTTCCATGTCTTGTTTAGTTAGCGAACGCTGTAGATTCTTCTCGGTATTGGCAAACATAGCTGCAGTTTCACCAGCGTTCATAACATAATAGCTTTTCATCAAATCAAGCCCGTTAATGGGGTTCTGCTGTTCTATGACGTTGAAATGTTGTTCTTCTAAAAAGTGAACAGCGGCTAACACCGCATCTTTTGCTTCTTGGCTGACGGGAGTTCCTACTGGAGACTCAAGGCTATAAGCAATTCTGAAAGGTTTCTCGATTTTTTGATTCAACGTATTTAGATAACCTGTTTTAAATAGTGGCACTTGAAAGGCTGCTGCAGGTTCGATTACTTGTAAGACGTCCAGCATTGCAGCCGTATCCCGCATAGAAGTTGTTAAAGCGAAGTCAATCGCTGCTCCTTGCCAATTGCGGCCGCTTCCTGGTCCAACAGGAGTTCTACCACGTGTTGGTTTTAAGCCGATTAGCCCGGAAAAGGCTGCGGGAATCCGAATCGATCCGCCACCATCACTAGCACCAGCAATTGGAACCATTCCACTACTGACACTGCTAGCTGCTCCACCACTTGAACCACCAGGTGAATAATCGGGATTCCAAGAATTGCGACTAGGTCCGTGAAGTTGAGGATCGGTAATATTTTTAAAACCAAATTCAGGCGCGTTCGTTTGCCCGATTATAATAAAGCCCGCTTTTTCCAAAGCTTGGACATAGTGACTTGTTTTGTTTGCTAGTTGTCCATCGAATAAGCGACTAGCGCCATTACTTGGTTCGTTGACCAGTTCTTGTCCTAATCCCTTTGTAAGGAAAGGCAAGCCTTTAAATGGTGTGTCTTGAAGATTTCTAGTGGAAGCTTCCTTTAAGGCGGCTTCTTTTCGAGTATGAACAACAGCGTTTAATAGTGGATTGTGCTTTTCAATTTTTGCAAAAGCGTCTTCGATTAGTTCAACTGCTGATAATTCATTGGTTGCTAATTTAGTTACAAAATCTAACCCATCCATCATTAATTTTGATTCCTCCTTTCCGTTTAGTTTATCATAATTTAAGGCTAAATTTGTTAATATAAATTTAATAGTTCGTGTTTTTTTATTTGGATTAACTTTCTTTTAAAAACTGATCCCTATTTTTGTATATGCGTTATTTAATGAGTTTTCGAGTTTACAATAGTAGATGAATCTGATACGATTGCTCTTAATAAAAAACGTTGATAAGGGAAAGTAGTTTGTTGTTCGTCATTATTAGAGAGCCTATAGATGCTGCAAGTAGGCAATGATGTTACAGATGAAACAAGTCCTTGGAGTTGCTATTCGGATTGAAGGTTGTTTATTTGATGGATGGTCGGATGCTCCCGTTATAGAGCTACAGTATGGGATTGTGTGGATGTTTTGGCACATAGATGTACTTAATGAGAAAATAATGGTGACATTATTTTGAATAGGGATGGCACCGCGAAGTTAATCGCTCCTAAGAATAAAATTCTTGGGGGTGTTTTTTTATTTTATGAAAACTTTTTAGCAATGAAAAGTACAAATAAAAAAGAAAAGTGGTGCTAATTATGTTAAAAAAAAATAAAGCGATTATCTTAGTTTTAACTAGTGTTGGAATTGCCAATATTGGTGAATGGATTTACTTTATTGCTCTTAATTTGATGATTTTAAATCGAGGCGGCACAGCTTTTTCAGTGGGGATTTTGTATCTTTTACGACCAGCTGCAACGATTCTAACCAATGTTTGTTTTCATGGGGTTGTGGACAAATTAAATAAAAAGCGTTGGCTGATTTATTTAGATATATTTCGAGGCGGCTTAATCAGTTTACTGTTAGTAAACGAAAATCTGACTTGGGTTTATGTTCTAGTTTTTGTGATTCAAGGTGCAGGGGCTTTGTACGAACCCATTGCTCTTAGCTATACTACCTTGGCTATTCCAGAAAGAAAACGCAAGAAATTCAATGCATGGACTAGCTTAGTTAGTTCGGGTGGCTTTTTAGTCGGTCCTGCAATTGCTGGGATTTTGCTCACATTAGGTACACCAAAATTGGCAGTTTTAGTCAATATCATTGCTTTGTTTTTCTCAGCGAGTTTAACTGGATGCCTACCTAATTATAAATTAGCACATAGTGAGGATGCAAAAACAACTTCATTCGTTAGTGAGTATCAAACTGGATTAAAGGATATTGGCTATTTTGCTAAAGAGAATCGATTGGAAGTGATGTTATATGGACTAGTTTCTAGTTTATTTATTTTTGCGGCTAGTTTAGACTCTGTAGAAGCAGTATTTGCCAAAGAGATTTTACTTTTAAGTGATGGTAAATATGGATGGTTAGTCAGTATTGCGGGAGCTGGTTTTGTCATTGGTTCGATTTTGAATAGTCTAATTATTGATAAACTGGAGGTTAAGCATTTACTTGTTCTGGGTTCAATATTGTATACGATAGGCTATCTTTTGTTTAGTTTAGCTACGACTTTTCTTATTGCTGGTGCGGGGTGTTTTTTATTATCCTTTGCTTTAGCGTATATTCATACAGGTTTTAAGACCTTCATTCAATTGAAGTTTCCAATAGCAAAATTAGGACAAATTACAGCAACTTTTGGAATCGTCGAATCATTGGCAGAGGTTATTTTAGTTGCAATAATTAGTAGTATGGCAACAGTTATTCCCTTAAGAATGGTTTTAGTCGGAACCGAATTAGTAATGTGTCTCGTTGTTTTTTTGTTGATGAGAGTTTTAAAAAGAATTTCTGTATAAAAATGGAGATTAGAAATGAAAATGTATAAAAAGGTGTATATTATGTATAAAATATGATTTTATCCGTTTTAAGAAAAAAATATTGAATAATTACTCATTTAAGTGTATGATGGTTAGAATTAGAAAAGAATTTAATGAGAAGTTTGGAAGGATGGTTTGATGGTTAAAAAAAGTAATTTTAAAAAGATAGCCTCACTTATTGGAGTGTTCGTCATTATATTTTCATTTGTATTTCCTGCTATGATAGTCTCTGCTGAAGGGGAAATAACGGATACAAAATTGAAAGCTGTACAAGAAAAAGGTTTTTTAGTTGTTGGACTATCGGCAGATTATCCACCGTATGAATTCCATCAAACGATTGATGGCGAGGATAAAATTGTTGGTTTTGATATTGATATAGCCAATAAGGTTGCAGACGATATGGGTGTTAAACTAGTGATTACCGAAATGAATTTTGATAGTTTATTAGGTGCTTTACAAACAGGAAAGCTTGATATGATTATTTCTGGTATTGCGCCAAGTCCGGAACGATTGAAGCAAGTTGCATTTTCTGAGCCTTATATGGAAGTTACACAAAAAGTGATTGTGCGTAAAGGCGATGGAAAGAAATATACGAAGGTGACTGATTTTGACGGTGTCAAGGTGGGCGTGCAAAAACAAACTACTCAAGAAGCATTGGCTAAAAATGAATTGTATGGTTCAAAGCCTGTTTCGTTACAGAAGGTCCCGGATTTAATTTTGAATTTGCAAGAAAAAAAGGTTGATGCATTGGTTTTAGAAGGTCCTGTCGCTGACGCGTACTTAAGTCAGAATGATGATATGGAATATGCTGATGTGAAATTTACTGATGGGGACAAACAAACGGCAGTGGCGATTGAGAAGGATAATCCAGCCTTTAAGGCGCAGATTGATAAGTCTATTAAAGAAATTAAAGATAAAGATTTATTAAAGGGTTATCAGGAGAAAGCTAGAGAGTTGATGTTCCAAAAAAGTAGCTTTATTCAGCAATATGGTAGTTATTTTGTTAAAGGAACGATGTATACAATTTTGTTAGCGATTATTGGTGTTATTTTTGGGGCTATTCTGGGTTCAGTACTAGCCTTAATGAAATTATCTAAAACAAAATTATTGCGTTGGCCAGCAGCCATCTATGTAGAGTACGTTCGTGGAACGCCGCTTTTAGTTCAGACGTTCATAGTCTTCTTTGGTGGAACGGCATTGTTCGGGCTTGATCTTTCGGCCTTTACTTCGAGTTGTATTGCGCTATCTTTAAACAGTGCCGCTTATGTCGCTGAAATTATTCGTGCAGGAATCAAAGCTGTGAATAAAGGGCAAACAGAATCTGCTCGTTCGCTTGGAATGAGTCAAGGGCAAAGTATGCGTTATATTATTTTGCCACAAGCCGTTAAAAATATTTTACCCGCTTTGGGGAATGAATTTGTTACAGTTATCAAGGAGTCTTCAGTTGTTTCCGTAATTGGAGTGACAGAGCTAATGTTTCAAACGGGTGTTGTTCAAGGAGCTAGCTTTAAACCGTTCTTACCGTTAGTTATTACCTCATTGATTTACTTTGTCTTAACGTTTACGTTATCGAGATTATTAGGAGTGGCAGAACGTCGTATGCAGGCAAGTGATTGATAAATAAAGTAGCCTCTATTGCAGAAAAGCTAAGCCTTTCTGTAGTCAGAGCTTCCATTGGCTAGATAAAGGGAAAGTAGGGGAAGAAATGGATTATAAAAAATTAGCAAAACATCATCAAGTGGCTTCGTTGAATATTCTAGCAGATATTGGAACATTAGCTAAAAATACACCAAATTTAATTGATTTGTCGATAGGCGATCCGGATTTAATTACAGATGATCGGATTATTCAACAAGCTTTTTTAGATGTGAAAAATGGACATACGAAATACACTGAATCTGGCGGAAGTGCTGATTTGATTGAGTCGATTTTGAGCTTTTATCAGCGCTTTTATCAGTTGTCCTTTGAAAAGGATCAAGTTAGAGCAACTGTTGGCGCGTTACACGGGATGTATTTAACATTGCAAACGATTTTAGATGCGGGAGATGAGGTAATTATTCATGAGCCGTATTTTTCACCCTATAAAGATCAAGTGGTGAATTCTGGAGGTGTCCCTGTCTTCATTCCAACCTATGAAAAGGATGGTTTTGCAATTGATATTGCCGTTTTAGAAGCAGCGATTACCAATAAAACGAAGGCTTTGATTTTAAATTCACCAAATAATCCAACGGGAGCTGTTTTTTCTCAGGAGACATTTAAACAAATTGCTGAGTTAGCTAAGAAGTACGACTTTTTTATTTTATCTGATGAAGTCTATGATGGGTTTAGTTTTTATGATGAGTTTGTCCCGATGGCAACGTATGCGCCCGATCATACAGTTACTTTTGGGAGTTTGTCGAAGAATTTTTCGATGACTGGTTGGCGGATTGGTTACATGGTGGCACCGAGCTATTTAAATGCAGCAGCGAAGTTATTGAATGAGGGAATTACCTATTCAGCACCAACGCCTTCACAGCGAGCAGCTATCTATGCTTTGGATCATGCGGAGGAGCTGATACCTAAGGTTAGCGAGGTGTTTAAGGAGCGTTTAGAGTACGTTGCACAGCGAGTTGCAGAAATTCCTTATTTGTCCTTACATCCGCTAAAAGGGAGCATTTACGCGTTTATCAATATTAGTAAAACTGGGATGGATTCAATGGCATTCAGCCAATATGTTTTACAAGAAACTCAAGTTTTAGTTATTCCAGGTTTAGCTTTTGGAGAATCTGGAGATCGCTATGTTCGTTTAGCGGCTACGCAAAATCGAGAAATTTTAACAGAAGCGTTTAATCGCTTGGCGCAGTTAACGTTTGATTAGCAAAATTTCAGTCTTTGTTATCTAATGAAGTGAATTCTGCTATAAATATTTTCCAATTCGTGGACGTTTAAAAAAAGCAGTAAGAATAACAAAAAAAATAAAAAAATTCTGTGATTTTAGAGTGGATTTGATTAGTGAATAAAGGTACATTATCAAGGGTAAATCTAGAAATAGAGAGAATTAGTATTTTTTATATTAATGGAATTTCTCCTTTCTTACAAATTTGTAAGGAAGGATGATTTGTGATTAAATGACGGTTTTAAATAGTTTTTGTCATTTATCAAGACCTTTTTAAAAGCTTTTGGATAGTTTTTTTATATATTAAGATAACTAGTGATCATTTTGTTTTTTTAATTTATCATAAATCTGAAATTTTAAAAAAATAATTGACTCAATTATGTATTCAAGTATTGTGATAGATGTGCTATATTTTAACTGCACTAATAATAAAATAGTATAAGTAGTCAATAAAAATCGACGGGAGACTGAAGCATATTTTAATTAAGGAGGTAAATGTTTAGATGTCATCAATTGATAAGTATTGGAATGATAGATTAATCTATCATATTGGGTTTGTTGCTAAAATCATGAAAATGGATGGCGCAATCGAGAATAAAGAATTTCATCGTACATTTATTTTTCCAGATAATCTAAGTACAAACGAAATTAGTGACTTAATTTTTTTGAGACTAGATAATATCATAGAAATCACATATATTGAAGAATTCGTAGAAGCACTAGAATTGAGAAATGACGATATTATAAAGAGTTTAATGTTATCTAAATGAATGATAAAAAAATGTTTGGCTCATAGTAATAGGTCTATGAATCGAACATTTTTTTATTGAATAAAGGTAACGTTATGGATATAATATATAAAGCTAAGACGTGAAGTATTGAACATAATAATTTATAGAATTTTGAGGAATGCATATGAATAATAAGATTATCTACTTTCTTATTAAAGAACAGGATTGCTATATTGATTTTTGGTACCGCTATTATTATCAACATAGTTTTGAAGGAATGAGTGTAAAAAAGAGTGCAGAAGCTGAGTTTGCATTTAAAAGTGAGACGAAATGGTTGATTCAGCAATTTATTCAAAATGTATATGGTACGAGGCCGGATGGACTATTGGAAGAGTTTTATAAACGACGTTTTTCAAAACAAGCCCAAAGTAAATTGAGTTTTTCAGAGATTGAAACAAATACGTTAATGTATGAGCGTGCAATAAGAACCTTTTTACAAAAATCACTTGAAGCTAAAGAATTAGATGTAACTTATGATGAGATTGAATCATTTAATGAATTTCTTCATCAATATCATGAAGAGCTTTTTTTAGGGGAACTTAGGAATCAAAAAACAAATGAATAAAATTTTGCGTGTTATGTAAAAGTCAGAGAATGCTGAATAAGCATCTCTGGCTTTTTTTGTGCCTAAATGTCAATGGGAATAAAAAACATAATTCTTGAAATGTTTAGTTATTTTAAAAAACATTACCATGTTAATAAATAAAAAAGTTGTTTTTATAAAAAATGAAAAAAACAAGTGAAAAAATGAGCAAAAAAAGAAAAAACAATGAGAAAACCATTAGTGACAAGCTTTTGTAAGTTGTTTGTGAGTGACGTTAAATACTTGTATATATAAGTATTTAACGCCGTTTTTTAATGGATTCAAAAAAATAAGAGTTTATATTAGATTTAATTTTTGTAATGGAGTATTATAACCATGATGATAAGGGTGTATTTGTGAAGTAGATATGAAACGCTTTTTATTTTTAATTTTTTTGTTATTTTTATTACAAAAATAATTTTGACGGGGAGGGGATTAAGATGGAGAGTAAAAAAAAGATTGCTACTATGCTGATAGTTTTTTTATTCTGTATTTCTCCAGTAGTTAGTGGCGAGGCATCTGTATTTGCCACTGATGAAACTGAACCATCAACCGTTGGATGTGGGATAACAGCGGATAGTTCTCCCGTTGAAGATTCGGCAAAGATGAGCCCAAATCAACTGCCACCGTCACTTCAAGCGAATTCGGCTGTTACGGAAGACCCTGCAATGGATACTTCCCAAATGAATCAAGAAGTTGAAGTTCCGAATAGTGAAATGAAGGAAATGCAAGAAACAGATGTGATGCCATCAAATACGCACCCTGATCCGAAATTGATTGCATTAGGAACTAGTAAATTGACTGCCGAGTATTTAATTGGTAGTTGTGGTCAAGGAGTGGGACACATTGCTTATGAATATGTGCCGTTGGCTAGTTTAGCGTTTAATGATACGCCGATGATTGTCATCCAACTTCCTAGTGAAATAGCGAATCAACTAAATGGGAGCACGGCAAATCAAGCGATTTTTTTATCTAAATTAACAGGAACCATCACCATTCCAAATGGACTTTTGTTTAATCAAGACATTGATTTACATGCAGCAACAACAGCTTTTAGTTTAAGTTATAACGCAAAATACGGTGCGATTGTGGTTACATTTGCAACAACAGCGGCTTCTGTAGGTATTTTGAATAAGTGGAAGGCGGATATTAAATTCGATGTGGTGACGCTGTATAAAAATGGAATTACTATTCCTGCTGCCATAAATGGTTCTAATTATCCAGTGGTTGCTGATTTTAATAGTAGTGCTGATGGGATTAGCTTGGTCACAGGAAATAGTAAGGCAGGAGTGATTGCAGCATCGACAATGTCTTTGGGAACTTGCCCAATAGTAAAAGTAGATGCGCCGAGTTTAACTAGTCCGATTTTGAATAATCAAACAAGGGTTACTGGTCGGTTTGCTCAAACGCAAGATAGCGCTTATACCTATACTGTTAATTTATCGATTCAACGGGTGGATGGAACAGCTTCGCCACCGATTTTAACAAATATCTTAATTGGTAGTGATGGAAATTTTTCAGTAGATATTCCAGCAGCAGTTGAGTATTTAGATTCAGTAATGGCGACTGTGACAGCCAAATCCAAGACAACTACCGAGATTTATCAAAGCTTACCTAGCAGTTCGATTCAAGTTAGTTGGCCATTAGTTTCTCCGGTGCTAAATCAAGTCACCGTTGGAACAACCGCGATTACGGGTTCAGCTCTACAAACAACAGGAGGTACTTATAAATCACGATTGCAGATTAATAATAATGTGAGTCGTGAGCAAATCATTAATTTACCAGTCAATGGAGCCTACTCTTTTACAGCCAATCCAGCTATTCAAGGGGGAGATTTAGTAGCTGTTTCCATTCAAGGATATAGCGCACGAACAGGAAAATTGCTTATTGAAACACCGGTTGTTGCCCAAACGGTGTCCTTTATTAACCCCTCATTGACGATTACTCAAGTCTTAGAACGGCAAAATAGTCAAGGTTTGTGGGAAGTAGCTCCTTCGGTAGTAACCGGTCAAGTTATTCGTTATACCTCAACCGTTACTCTAACAAATGCCAATGCAATATGGAATCAGCAACGTTTACAAGACTGGATTCCTGCTGGATTAACCAACTATGCCAATGCACAAGTAGTGAAAAAGAATGCTGATGGAAGTCTTGTGAATCTAGGAGCGCCTTTATTAGTTGCGAATCCAGCAAGTCCATCATTGCAAGGCTGGAACTATCAAAATAGTTTATCAGCAAATAATTTAACGCAAGCCAATCAGGCTTTGATTTTGCAATATACGGCTACGGTAAGTGATGGTGCGTTAAATAAAAACCTAGTTCATTCAATTTTTTTAGATGGAATGAATGGTGGGGGACAGAGTATTACTCAGCAAAGTAGTAGTCAGACTATGTTGGTTGGTAATGGAACATTGCGATTTATTCAAGTTCCAACGACAATTGAATTTAAAAATTTGGCAGTTCCGATAAAGCCAACCGTTTATAATCGCACGAATTTATCCAATATATTAACTGTGGCAGATGGACGAATTAACAAAAGTCAGTGGCATCTATATGTTAGAGAGGCTCAGCCATTAACGTCTTTGACGAACCAGATTATACCAGGGGCTTTTGTTTACAGTCAAAATGGTGTGGATAAGCCAATCAATCAAACTAGTTTAGAAGTAATGGCGTATACCTCGCCAGATGCCAGTAATGTCAATCTGAATTGGCAAACGAACGAGGGAATTCGCCTGAATTTAACACCAGGTCCCAATCTTAATGTCAATCAAAAGTATCAAGGCAGTTTAGAGTGGATACTTAGTGATGCGCCTATTTAGCTAGTAGTTTAGTCAAAAAGGACAAGTAAGAAAACAAGATACAATCTGATTTTGGTTTGGCTTCCTTAAAAAAGGAGAGAGATAAATAAAAAAGGGAAAGAGGCGTTTGTTATGAAAAAAAGAAATATGGTTACGTTTACAATGGTTAGTTTACTGGCTCCGCTATTTTTAATAGGGAGTGGAGATTCAGTATTAGCAGCGACGGCAGGAACAATGAATTCAATCTCTGATGTTACATTTACTCAAGATACCGCAATCACTCCCCCAGTCAATCCGTTAGATCCAACTGATCCAGTTACTCCAGTCGATCCAGCCAATCCCAATGACCCTCATAGTCCTGGAACAGCAGGTCCGCTAAGTATTGATTATGTATCTAATTTTCATTTTGGCAGTCAAACCGTGCAAACCAAAGACAGTCTTTTTTATGCCAAATTAGATGCCGTGAAGGAAGTCTCTAGTGGCAACACAATTTCCGTTCCTAACTATGTCCAAGTAACAGATAAACGTGGATTAAATACTGGTTGGAAATTAACAGTCAAACAAAATGGTCAATTTAAAACAGCAGACACGACTCCGGCAACGTTGACAAATGCAGTCTTAACCTTAAATAAGGCAACGACTAAATCACAATTGAGTTTGACATTGGCTCCTGTTACTTCGATTGCAATTCTTGATCCAACTGGGACGGCTTCTTCAACTGTAGCTGTAGCAGCACCAGCAACGGGGATGGGAACATGGATATCTTCATTTGGTAGTGATACAACAACTGGAGCGCAAGCGATTAGTTTAGCTGTACCGTTAACAACAGCTAAAGTTCAAAATAGCCAATACAAAACTTCCTTAACTTGGAATTTAGAGGATAGCCCTCTTTAATCTAAATTGTTGAAGAAAATATTAGAAGTAAGCGAGGGAGAAGCAATGAAACACATTATAAAAGGGGTATTTTTACTAGGAATAAGTAGTTGTTTTTTTGGAATAGCGCCGCAAGTTAGTTTGGCTCATGAAATGAATTTTGCTGTTAAA
Source organism: Carnobacterium gallinarum DSM 4847 (assembly GCF_000744375.1). Taxonomy (NCBI): domain Bacteria; kingdom Bacillati; phylum Bacillota; class Bacilli; order Lactobacillales; family Carnobacteriaceae; genus Carnobacterium; species Carnobacterium gallinarum. The sequence goes on from NZ_JQLU01000005.1 coordinate 1,370,626, forward strand.
GCTATTTTGCCAGAGAATCAACGCAATAAGGAACAAAGTTATTTTGATTTACGAATGACGGCGGGACAGGAACAAGTTCTACAAGTCGAATTACAAAATGAAACAGATCAAGATATTATCGTTGAAACAACGGCTAATACGGCAACGACTAATGATAATGGCATTGCTGATTATACCAATTCAACTAGTAAAAAAGATTCTAGCTTAGCCTTCTCCTTCGCTGAAATAGCAACTGTTCCAAAAGAAACAGTTGTCCCTAAAAAATCAACACAAACGTTGGAAGTGACTTTGAAAATGCCAACGAAAGAATTTGATGGTTATCTTTTAGGTGGGCTTTATTTTAAAGAAAAAGATACGACTGAAAAGAATGCTGAAAGTAAGGATAGTGTGGCGATTGAGAATAAATTTGCCTATACGATTGGTGTTTTATTAAGCGAAACGGATCAAGATATTAAACCGAAACTGGCGTTGAATGATGTGAAGCCAAGTCAGAAGGTTGGTCACAATGTTGTGTTGCTGAACATTCAAAACCAAAATCCGGCGATGGTTCAAAAAATGCGAGTTGAAGCAAAGGTCTATGCTGCGGATAAGAAGGAAGTTCTATATGCAAAACAACAAGATAATCTGAAAATGGCACCTAATTCTAATTTTAATTATAGCATTCCTTTAGATGATCAAGCATTTAAACCAGGTAATTATCAAGTGGAGTTAACTGCAAATGATGGCTACCGAGATTGGAAAATGAGTAAAGATTTTGTTGTGAAATCTGATGTTGCAGATAAATACAATAAAACATCATTGGATGTTCAGGCAAAACCACGGGATTATAGCTGGTTCTTCTTAGGTGGCGGAGTGGTTTTGATTATTGCAGTAGGTAGTTTCGCCTATTGGAGTGGTCGTCGTAGTCAAAAAATACGATAAAGCTAAATGAGGTCACTAAGAAAACGATAAGGAGGGGGATCAATTAACTAAAATGAGCAAAATTTTTAAGAGTGAAATGGATGTTGGGAGGAGATTGATCAACAAGTAGTGAGTGAGATTGATAGATGATTGAATTTTAGATTATTCGATTTAAATAGAGGTTTGTTGTTTTATCATTGTTTGATTGAAATGGAGTAGTTAAAGATTGTTTTAAAATAAGGAGGAATAGAGCTATGGTTAGTCGGAGTAAAAACGAGGGAAATCAGAAACATCATTTAGGCAAAAAAGTGTTGCATAAAGCCGTAATTATTACAGCAACTTCGGCTTTGTTATTTTCACCAGCGGCCCCGATTTTTCAAAATGGCCAGTTCTTAGGTATTCAAAATCAAACAGCACAAGCAGCAGGGTTAGCCGATGTAAGTATTTTAGGAAATAATACATTAGTTTCAAATAATGGAACAAATCTAAGCCCAAATGCACAAGGGAATTATGATATCGACTTAACTTTTTCTGGGCAAGCCTTAGCTAGTGTTGGTTTAGCGGATCCTAAAGTAGTGGTCTTTAGTTTACCACCTGAACTACAAGGAAAAGTAGTTGGCGGCGCAACTATTAATATAGATGCCAATTTATTGCCAATTACACCTGGAAATGTTCCTGGTGTTCATGAAGTTATTGGAACAATCGGCGCAGCAATTAATGCGTTAGATGTAGCAGCGAAACCATTAGGTGTGAATCTTGACGCATTGAAAACAGCATTTCAATCTATTCAAAATGCTCAAACTTTAGGTGCATACCAAGAATCATTACCAGGAGTCGTCTCAGCAGATGGTAAATCAATTAGTGTTGATTTTACTGATGGTTTTGGGAACTATGTTCGTAAAGCATTTGCTGGAACATTTCTTCCGTTAGAACAAGCTGTCAATCAGTTATCTTTTTCAGGTTTAATAGGGCTTACTTTAAATCCTTTACTAAATACGTTAAAGGCAGCGCTTAATCCTGTATTTGCCTTAGTTAATAATATTGCGAATGGTAGTAGTAATGTTTTAAATGAATTCTTAAGTGTGAATTTATTGGCAGGCACAAGCTATGAAGCTACATTTACCGTTTCTAAACCCGATGCAGCTCAAGCAACCATTCACGCAGCTGCAGTGAAAAGTACAGTCATTGATTTAGCTCTTTTGGGAGATATCAATAGTGAGGGAGCAAATGTAACATTAAACTTTGCGAACCCAGCATGGGATAACTATCTGATTAATCAACCAACAGTGAACCCAGTTCATGTAGGGGATACAAGTATTAGTGGGAATGTTGTATTGACCCAACCAATTCCAGCAGGATCAACTTTTGACGCAATCATCACGTTAGCAGATGGTAGCCAAGTAACTGCACCAGTTAATCCAGATGGTAGTTTTTCAGTTCCTTTAGGTGGCAAACAACTTGCAGCAGGGAATGTTTTATCAACTATTATTGAAGGAACAAATGGCGGTGTAGTTAAAGATAGTACTGCTACTGCAACAACTGTTTTAGCGGTTAGTAATCCTGAGTGGGATGCTTATGTTGTAGCTCCGCCAGTAGTTACTCCGGTTCATGTTGGAGATACCTCTTTAACTGGATCAGTAGTGTTAACTCAACCAATTCCAGCTGGTACAACATTTAACGCAATTGCAACATTACCAGATGGCTCAACAATCAACGGAACAGTAGGGGCAGATGGAGCGATTTCAATTCCATTTGGCAGTTATGTTCCTAAAGTGGGCGATGTCATTTCGACAATTGTTGAAGGAACAAATGCAGGTGTGATTAAAAATAGTGTACCGATTACAACAACTGTTACAAATCCAGCATGGGATAACTATGTTGTGGCTCCGCCAGTGATTGCACCAGTTTATTCAGGGGATACAAATGTAACTGGAACAGTAGCATTAACCCAACCAATTCCAGCTGGTACAACATTTACTGCGATTGTTACTTTACCAGATGGTACTAAAGTAACTGCACCGGTCAATGGCGATGGCAGTATTTCGGTTCCTTTAAATGGTTACGATTTGAAAAAAGGGGACACTCTTTCGACGATTGTTGAAGCAACAAATGATGGAGTGACGAAGGATAGTGTCGCAGTGTCTTCAACTGTTACAAATAATCCAGCAGATTGGTTGAATTATGTCATTACTACACCAATCATTGAGCCGCTTTATACAGATGCAACAAGTATCAATGGTTCTATTGTTTTGACTACGCCGATTCCAGATGGTGCTAGCTTTACAGCAATTGCAACATTACCAGATGGCAGTCAAATTACAGCGCCGGTCAATGGCGATGGCAGTATTTCACTTCCTTTGAATGGGAAAACGCTAGCCGTTGGTGAGGACGTGTCGATCGTAGTTCAAGGTTCATTAGATGGAGTAACGAAAACAAGTGCGACTGTCCATGTAATAGTTCAAGCTGTTAGCAATCCAGAATGGACAAATTATATTGTAGCAGCACCAGTTATGGATCCGATTCGTGAAGGCGATACAAGCTTAACGGGTAAGGTTACACTCAATCAACCGATTCCAGTGGGAACCGTCTTTACAGCACAAGTGGCGTTGCCAGATGGAAGTAAAGTAACTGGTTTAGTGGGTCCAGATGGATCGATTACGATTAATTTAGCTGGGAAAATGTTAACAGCTGGTCAAACTCTTTCGACAACGGTTCAAGCAAAATATGGACTAGAGGGTAAAGAAAGTTCAGCATATGTTTCAACTGTATTACCTGTACTAGTTGATCCAGAATGGACGAATTATGTAGTAGCGACACCAACAATTAATCCAGTTCGTGTTGGAGATACGACAGTGACCGGAATGGTAACGCTAAATACACCAATTCCAGTTGGTACAACATTTACAGCAAATATTACTTTACCTGACGGTTCAATTGTATCTGCACCAGTGAATGCAGATGGTATGATTTCAGTTGATTTAGGTGGAGCGGTATTAGCAGCTAATGACACATTGACAACGGTTATTCAAGCGAAATATGGTACCGATGGCAAAAATAGTCCAAGTGTTAGCACAACGGTGTTAGCTAAAGAAACTGATCCAGAATGGACGAATTATGTAGTGGCAACGCCAGTCATTGATCCTATTTATAATGATGCGACAAAAGTAACAGGAATGGTAACGTTAGCACAACCAATTCCAGTAGGCACAACATTTACAGCCGTAGTTACTTTGCCAGACGGTAGTCAAGTGAATGCAGTTGTCAATCCAGATGGCGCGATTTCAGTTGATTTGGGCGGCTACGTCTTGAAACCAGGTGATTCAGTTTCAACGGTTATTCAAGCAAAAAATGGAACAGATGGGAAAAATAGCCCAACAGTTACCTCAACAGTTATGGCAAAAGATACAAATCCAGAATGGACGAACTATGTTGTAGCGAATCCAGTGATCAATCCAGCATTTGATGGAGATACTGCTATTGCAGGAAAAGTAACCTTAAATCAACCAATTCCAGCTGGAAGTAGTTTTGTGGCGAGTGTCACATTACCAAATGGATCAGTGATTACAGTGGATGTTCAAAATGACGGTACAATTTCTCTAGCTGATTTAGGTGGATATGTGCTGAAAACAGGTGATACCTTCTCAACAATTGTTAAGGGAACCAATAATGGGATTACTAAGGAAAGTCAAACTGTTACTACAACAGTTCAAGCACAACCAGGCAATACTGAATGGGAAAAATATATTGTGGCAACGCCAATTATTGCTCCGGTTCATGCAGATGATACAAGTGTAACTGGAACGGTGACGCTAAATACACCAATTCCAGCTGGTACAACATTTAAAGCGATTGTTACTTTACCAGATGGAACAAAAGTGAATGCAGTCGTGAATCCTGATGGCGCGATTGATGTTCCGCTTAACGGGTATGTATTAAAAGCAGGGGATACAATCCAAACTCTAATTGAAGCTACGAATAATGGCGACATGAAGAACAGTGATACGATCTCTACGACTATTTTAGCTCCAACAGTTGATCCAGAATGGACGAATTATATCGTAGCAAGCCCAGTGATTGATGCCGTTTATGACGATGCAACCACTGTAACTGGAAATGTGACATTAACTCAACCAATTCCAGCTGGTACAACATTTACAGCGACAGTTACTTTACCTGATGGAAGTACAGTCAATGCAACAGTGAATCCAGATGGTGCGATTTCAGTAGATTTAGGTGGCTATGTTCTAAAAGCTGGGGACACATTATCAACAGTGATCCAAGCAAAAAATGGCATTGAAACGAAAACAAGTGCAAAAGTAGATACAACTGTAATGGCAAAAGATGGAAATCCTGATTGGACAAATTATGTCGTGGCAGCACCAACTGTTGACCCCGCTCATGCAGGCGATACTAAAATCACTGGTTCTGTGACATTAACTCAACCAATTCCAGCCGGTACAACATTTACAGCGATTGTCACTTTACCTGATGGAAGTCAATTGAGTGCGCCAGTGAATCCAGATGGCAGCATTTCAGTAGATTTAGGCGGCAAAACAATTAAAGCAGGCGACACATTAATCACTTATGTGGAAGCGATGAATGCAGGAAAAACAAAAGATAGTGGAAAAATTACCACAACCGTATTAGCTCCTGATGGAAATCCTGATTGGGATAATTATGTAGTGACGGCACCAGTTGTGAATCCAATTCGCGAAGGCGATACAAGTATCACAGCTTCAGTAATATTAACCCAACCAATTCCAGCCGATACAACATTTACAGCGATTGTTACTCTACCAGATGGTAGTATCTTGACAGCGCCAGTGAATCCAGATGGAAGCATTACAATTGAGTTGAACGGGAAAACATTAGTTGCAGGTACAATGGTAACCACTTATGTGGAAGGTATGAATGGTGGAACAACAAAAGATAGTGCTAAAATCACGTCAACGATCTTACCAAAAGTAACAACAGATTGGGATAATTATGTAGTAGCAGCACCAACAGTTACTCCAATTCGTGCAGGTGATGCAACTATTACAGGTTCCGTTACGCTAGCACAACCAATTCCAGTCGGTACAACATTTACCGCAATTGCAACTTTACCAGATGGTAGCCAAGTTAGTGGGTTAGTCAATCCAGATGGAACAATTAGTATTGATTTAGGTGGAAAAGCATTAGTAGCCAACGATATTGTCAAAGTATATGTGGAAGGTATGAATGCTGGTTCAACAAAAGACAGTGCTAAAATTGCAGTTACTGTTCTACCTTCAGTATGGGATGACTATGTGGTAACTAAACCAACAATTAATCCAGTAAAAGCTGGCGATAAAGAAGTAACCGGTTCAGTAACAATAACTCAACCAGTTCCAGCTGGCACAACGTTTGAAGCAGTTGTGACGTTACCAGATGGCACAAAAGTAACAGGCACAGTAGCAGCAGACGGCACAATCAAAGTTGATTTAGGTGACGCTGTTCTTAAAGAAGGCGATACAATTTCAACAATTGTTCAAGCAACAAATGATGGAAAAACAAAAGATAGTGATCCAGTTGTCACAACAATTGACCCAGCAGCGACAACAGATTGGGACAATTATGTGGTGAACAAACCAACAATTAACCCAGTTAAAGTTGGGGATAAAGAAGTAACCGGTTCAGTAACAATAGCTCAACCAGTTCCAGCTGGCACAACGTTTGAAGCAGTTGTGACGTTACCAGATGGCACAAAAGTAACAGGCACAGTAGCAGCAGACGGCACAATCAAAGTTGATTTAGGTGACGCCGTTCTTAAAGAAGGCGATACAATTTCAACAATTGTCCAAGCAACAAATGATGGGAAAACAAAAGATAGTGATCCAGTTGTCACAACAATTGACCCAGCAGCGACAACAGATTGGGACAATTATGTGGTAACTAAACCAACAATTAACCCAGTTAAAGCTGGGGATAAAGAAGTAACCGGTAAAGTTGAATTAACAAAACCAGTTCCATCTGGCACAACGTTTGAAGCAGTTGTGACGTTACCAGATGGCACAAAAGTAACAGGCACAGTAGCAGCAGACGGCACAATCAAAGTTGATTTAGGTGACGCTGTTCTTAAAGAAGGCGATACAATTTCAACAATTGTTCAAGCAACAAATGATGGAAAAACAAAAGATAGTGATCCAGTTGTCACAACAATTGACCCAGCAGCGACAACAGATTGGGACAATTATGTGGTGAACAAACCAACAATTAACCCAGTTAAAGTTGGGGATAAAGAAGTAACCGGTTCAGTAACAATAGCTCAACCAGTTCCAGCTGGCACAACGTTTGAAGCAGTTGTGACGTTACCAGATGGCACAAAAGTAACAGGCACAGTAGCAGCAGACGGCACAATCAAAGTTGATTTAGGTGATGCCGTTCTTAAAGAAGGCGATACAATTTCAACAATTGTTCAAGGGATGAATAATGGGAAAACGAAAGATAGTGATCCAGTTGTCACAACAATTGACCCAGCAGCGACAACAGATTGGGATAATTATGTGGTGAACAAACCAACAATTAATCCAGTTAAAGCTGGCGATAAAGAAGTAACCGGTAAAGTTGAATTAACAAAACCAGTTCCAGCTGGCACAACGTTTGAAGCAGTTGTGACGTTACCAGATGGCACAAAAGTAACAGGCACAGTAGCAGCAGACGGCACAATCAAAGTTGATTTAGGTGACGCCGTTCTTAAAGAAGGCGATACAATTTCAACAATTGTTCAAGCAACAAATGATGGAAAAACAAAAGATAGTGATCCAGTTGTCACAACAATTGACCCTGCAACGGATAGTTCAGATTGGGATAATTATGTAATCAATAAACCATCTGTTAATCCAGTTCATGTTGGGGATACTGAAGTCACAGGTGAGGTTGAATTAACAAAACCAATTCCAGATGGTTCAGGTTTTGAAGTCATTGTGACATTACCCGGTGGAACAACAGTAACTGGAACATTAAATGATGATGGAACATTTACTGTAGATTTAGGTGATACAGTTCTAAAAGATGGTGATACCATTTCAACAATCGTTCAAGGAACAAATAACGGAAAAACGAAAGATAGCGATCCAATTGTGACAACGATTGAACCAAAAGTAAATACTGAATGGGATAACTATATTATCAATCGCCCAAGTTTTAATCCAGTTTATGTTGGGGATACAGAAATCACAGGGGAAGCCAATCTAAATATGCCAATTCCGACAGGTACAACATTTATGGCAAATGTAACCTTACCAAACGGAACTGTCCTAGAAGGTGATGTTGCAGTAGACGGTAGCTTTACTGTAAGTTTAGAATCACCAGCTACAGCTTCTTTAGCACAAGTGTTTGCAGCAGGAATGGCGGCAGATGTTTATAGCTTGAAAGCTGGAGATGAAATTACTGCAACGATCACTGGAATGAATGCTGGAGCATCTAAAGTTGGACCAATCGGAAGTGTGATTGTTCAAAATGATTCAGATGGAGAACCAGGAACGGGTGGTAATAATGGCAACAACGGTGGCAATACTGGTGGAACGAATACTGGTAACACTGGAAATAATAGTAATGGTACTAACAATGGCAATATGCAAGTAAACTATGGCAATGGAAGCTACTCGCGTGGAGATAATAAAAATTACCCTCAAACAGGTGAAAAAGATTATTCTGCATTAGAATTGTTTAGTGGATTACTTGTTGGAGCAGCTGCATTGTTCTTATTAAGAAAAAGAAATAAAAAAACAACAAAATAAGAACAGTATAGATGTTTAGATCATTAGAAAACAAAGAAGTGTTTGCTAGATTTTTATCTGGCGAACACTTCTTTGTTTTATAGATTATAAAGTTAGAAATTTTCTTTTTTTTCACGGAAGCTCCGAATATTGTGATTAAAGACCTCTGAAATTACAAGTCCAGAAGCAATAGCACCAGCAATCATTAAAACACGAACAGAGAAACCGATCGCAGTTATATAATCTCCTAATACTAAATTACGAATGGCTTGGTAGGCCAGACCTCCTGGAACTAAAGGAACAATCCCAGGAACATTAAAAATAGTAACGGGTAGTTTTTTGCGTTTAGAGAAAAAGTAGCTAGCTAGTGCAACGATAAAGGCGCCAAGAAATGTTGCAAAAACATCGCCGCCCCCTAAAGCATCTGTAGTCCAAAAGATAATCCAGCCTAACATCCCTGTTAAACCGCAAGTCATTAAAGAACGTTTTGGAACATTTGTAATAATGGCAAATGCAGCAGTCGTTAGAAAGCTAAAGGCTAATTGAATAAAAATTGTAAAAAGCAATCTGATTCCTCCTTAGTAAAATAATTGGAAAACAACGGCAATTCCAATCCCAATCATACAGGCGGTAATGAGTGCTTCCATTCCACGAGCCATACCTGATAGTAGGTGACCGGCTAATAAATCTCGAACAGCATTTGTGATAGCAACTCCAGGAACTAAAGGCATGACGCAACCAATAATCATAGTATCAATACTGACACCTAGACGAAAGTGAACGGCAGCTACTGCGAGAACACCAATAACCAATGAAGCAACTAGCTCTGACAAAAATTTTACTTTAAAAAAATCAGTACTATAGAAAGAAACTGAAAATCCGACTGCACCAATCATACACGTTGCAATAAAATCGTACCATCGACCATCAAATAAAATCATCATAGTACCGCTGACAATTGCGGCAGCTAAGATTTGTAACCAAGCAGGAAAACTCTCGGTATCTTTTTCTAGCTTTTTAAGTCGACTAGATAAATCAGCTAGACTTATTTTATTAGCAGTAAAGTCTCGTGAAAGATCATTGACCTTAGAAACTTTTTCTAAATTAATGGTTCGGCTAGGAATCTGTTGCATTTTTAAACCAGTTTCCCCTTCCAGTCCCATGAAAATTCCAGTAGGTGTTACAAAACTAATGCCGGTATGCCCATTTAAATTAGCAGCAATTCGGTTCATTGTATCTTCTACGCGATACATTTCAGCACCACTTTCTAACATAATCTTCCCAGCCAATAGGCAAGTATCTAATAGCAAATCAATTGATTTATTGGACATTAGTCGGTGCCTCCTAAAATTATTTTACTAGTCTAAAGGATTACAAAATAAAGACTATGACATTACCTTAATAGTACCGTAAAAAAAGATTTCGAGCTAGTATTTTTCACGGTGTTTTAGTCTAAAAGCTAAGTTTTTATGAAACTGTTTTATGTCACGGGTATCGTTTTTTTAGTAAAGAAATTATCCAATAAAATCTAATTAGTATTGAGCTAGTTATGTAAAGAAGGATTAATTCTAATTGAAATAATAGCATTCTTTTGGTGTCAGAGTGAAAATTAATGAATTTGAATTTTGGGGTTTTTGTTATTAAATAACGAGGTAGTGTTTATTTAATTGTACTTGTGCATTTTATAAGTAGATTAAACAATGCTACTAGTTCTAAAATAACTTTTATTTAATCAAACGAACGTTTTGTTTTATTAAATTGGAAATATGCTGTAATATAACCAGTATGATAGTTATAGATAATATAATCTAAAATTTATGATTAGTTTGAATAGAAAACAGAATATTTATACAGATATTTTTTCAAAAATACAAAACACTGTGGCAAACTCTGAAATGAACAAATGAGAGAATAGTTATCTAGAATTTATTTTAAGAATGAAAGTTTCTTGAAATGACAAAAAGAAAGCGATTTCTTTTGTGGGTTAAAGTTCAGTTTTTCACAATAATAATAATCTGTATTTAAAAAATAAATTGATTTTAGTTCGTGCAAGAATAGAAGACGTAAATAAGTTGGTGATTGACTGAAATGCTTAGATAATTGAGGTGTCTGTTTTAATTTTAGAATGATTCATAGTAAGGGTTACTTATCAAAAATGTCTACCATAAGAATTTTTTTAGTGTAAAAAAATAGGGATATGCACCATAGTCAGAAAAACTAAATTTTATAATAAAGTAGCTAAATTATTTCTTGTTGAATGAGTGGGAAAACAAAGATTATAAGGAGTTTGTGAATTAAAATGTTAATATGTTTATTTTTCTGGAAATTTCAAAAAAAAAAAGAAAGTGCCTAATACGACTTCTAATATACTGTGACAGAATTGTATGCATATAATGAGATATTCATTTTTTTTATAGATTATGTTTTTATTGAAACTATTTAAAATAACAGAGGGATAATTTAAGCGGATTTTAGATTATCAAAGGAGATAATTATGATGGAACAATTTTGGGATAAGATTTCATTAAGAAAAATGAAAATTTTGAATTATTTAAATTTAAAAAAAAAATCAGTATATGTACGTGAATTAACGGAATACATTGGCTGTACGGATAAAACCTTATTTAAAGCAATGGATTTATTAGAACAAGATTTAAAAAGATGGAATGCAGAAATAAAATTGATTCGTATTGGAAAATTTGAATTTAAATTAGAAAAAGAAAATTATTTTTCTTTAGATATTATCAAACTTGAGTATTTAAAAGAAAGCTATATATTCAAAGCTTTTGATGAAATATTTCAACATAAATTTGGCGATATCACAACTTTTTCAAATAATAATTACATTAGCTATTCAGTAGTTTACAGCCGATTTAATGAATTAAAACCATTTTTAGAAAAGTTTGACTTGGACTTTAAAGCTAATAGTCGTTATCAGTTGGAAGGCTCTGAAAAGCAGATTAGGTATTTTTATATCTTATTTTACTGGTCTTCGTACTTAGGTATGGAGGAGTGGCCCTTTACAGAAGTAAAAAAAGAAGAGTTGGTTATGTTTGTAGAAGAAATCGAAAAAATGCGCAGAAGGCCTTTAGGGATTGCTGAAAAAGAGGTTGTTTATTTCTGGTTGGCCGTTATTTTTACTCGAATTAAATTAGGATGCTTTATTGAAGAATTCGTTTCAGAAAAAGCAATCATCGAAGAGATTGCTGGGATAGGCGATTTGAAAAAACAGGCACTAGATATGTTGAAATTTAGTACAGATATGCCACCTGATTTTTCCCAACAAATTATTGAAAATGAATTAACTTTTTTAATTTTAGTACTATATAGCTGTGAGTATTACCAAGAAGATAGTTTGCTAGTAGAGGAATTAGTTTCTCTTGGAAAGAAAAATACGAGCTTAATTTATCAATCAGCTGATTATTGGATTCAGACACTAACCAAAGTCTTTAGTATTAAACTAACGGTCAGTGAATATGAAGTAGCCTATGCGAATTTAGTCCATTTGCATACTCGAGTTTCAGTTTTCAAAGGTGGTAATTACTTGTTTTTTGATGAAAATCAATTTCAAAAGGATTGGTATCTTGAAGAAGAATTCTCTGATATGGTTGAGCGGTTTTATAACGAGTTGCTGAAAGAACCAAAATTTATCGAAATTTTTTCTCATAAGGAGGAATTATTGTCAAATTACGTTTCTTTAATCCACCAATTTTTTGATGAGACGAAGTTATTTAAACCTGTAAAAGTTCATATTATTTCAATTTATGGTGGAATTGCAACGAAGCATTATGGCGATCTAATTCAACAATCTTCTTATGAACAATTAATTATTGAAAATCAATTAAAACCGGATTTAGACTTGGTTATTTCTGATAGGATGTACCCAGGATTAAAGGAGCTTACAATCCCCATTTTGATTTGGGACACAGTGCCCAAAAAAGAAGACATCCACGCAGCAAAACTTCAAGTTAGAAAAATCAGACTGGAAAAATTAGAAATCAGCCGAAACAAGAAGAAAAAAAGCAATCAGATACGTGAATAAAAAATTTTTCTTATTTTTTAAAAAAATTTAGAATTTCTAAACAAAAAAATTAAAATCAAATAGTTTAAACTAAATTAAGTGAGATGAGTTAGGGCTTAATTACGTTTCTTCTATTTTTTAAATAACGAAAAAATCTAAGTACGTTAAGAAAAAAAGGTTCTATCTTAAATTTTAAGTTGTACTTCATTGTTTTGATTTGACGGATTGTATAGAATCTTTTGAAAATAAAAAAAGTGATGAGGGGAAAGGAGAATAGTTATTAATAAGGAGGAAAAATTATGTTTAAATGGAATAAAAGAAAGAAAGTTGTTCTCTTATTAGTACTATCGTTAACACTATTTTGGAGTGGAAGGGATGCATTTATGCAGTTCTACAATGATCCAAGTAGTAAGGTAAATGCTGATACAGGGATGAATTTAACATCCAATAAAAACGCTCTTCCGATTCATAATCAATTTATTCTAGAGGTTACAAACGAAAAAAGTTCTGATACAGATGATAACTTGATAATGCAGTTGCCAGAGGGCATTCAGTATGTAGAAGATGAGACAATTAGAATGAACGATGGATTAGTTCAACCTGAATCGATTGTTTTTAATCCAGAGCAAGCTGAATTAGTGATACAAACAAATTCAACTGAGAAGCAAACACTGAAAATTGTGCTACAAGGTGAAGTTGTTGGAGATTATCAATTTAAAGCAATAAAAGTATTTGCAGGAAATGAATTAAGCTCACCAACTGTAGCTGTAAAAATTACAGAAGCTACGCAAACAAAAGAAGTTCCACAAGAACAAGAGTCAATTGCACCTCGTGATACTGTTGGAAAAGCAATTTCTTCTGAGACAGATTTAATTGCAGCGCTAACAAGTACAACTGAAACCGAGATGCATTTAACGCAAAGTATCAACTTAACAAAACAAGCAATTGTTACAACGAACAATAAGGTTTTGGACTTAAATGGTTTTACAATCACTGCTTCAGTAGGTTCCTCTGTTACGACTGGTGGGCAAATCGCTATTTATGATGCAACGGGTTCAACTATTACTGCATTTACAATAAAAAACGGTACGATTAATGGCGGTTTACGATCAACTAGTGAAACAAACGCAGGATTTATTAATGCTGTAGGGACGACTCAATCTAATAGTTATAACACCAACGGTTCTGGATATACGAGAAGAGCAAATCGCCCAGAAAATTTGGTCTTTAGTATCGATAATATTACCTACACAGGTGCTGAATTTTTTAACGGAAGTAACAATAATGTTGAAATTCAAAATAATGTCAATCTTACAACTGAATTTTTTAATATTAAAGCTCGAAATGTAACGGCTAAAAATCTATCTAAGTATGTCGGGATTTCTACAGGTTCAACGGTTGGTGATGAAAGTGTAACTAGACGTTATAGTCAACCGGTTTGGATGGGATATGGTCAGGAAAATGGACATGTAAAAAAATTCCAAGTTGATAGAGGTGGTTCAGTTGAATTAAGAAATGAAGGATATCGATCTTCAAATATCTTTACGAATGCCCTTACAGGTTGGACGGATATTCAGATAGATGGAACTTTTGTTGCGAATTCTTATAATCCTGTATTGCGTACGACAGCGAACTACTTTAATTCATCTGCTCCACGGACATCAATCAAGGTCAATCAAGGATCTATATTTAAATTAACCACGACAGGTACAAATACAAGCAACGGTGTGATCTATACGTATCCATTTGCAATGGAAATTGATGATCCACAAGTGTTTGATTTGCGCTTTTTTGGAACTGGGCAATTTATCTATGCCTATACACGATTTAGTCTGTATAGTGATATGAGTTTTACAAATACAAATGTTGCTGTTTGGGATAAATCATCAAGAGGTATCGGAAATCCGTTATCAATGTGGCAAGATTTAAATTATTTGAAAATGTCAAACTTTTCTAATGGTTCAAGAGGAACGATTACCTCAGATAACGCACATGCAGCGACTAATTTTAATATTAATAATTACAGCAGGATTTCTAATGATTTGCTGATGCCTGTATTACTACCTAATTTAACCTTAGATGGCTCAACCTATTTAATTGGAAATAATGTTGTTTCGGTTATTGGTAAAACAGATTATAAAAATCCAGATGCTACTTTAGTTGGCAAAGGTGTGGCTTTTGGAGAAGTTGTCTTAAAAGTTGGTACAAATACACAAACCACTCAAACAGACGCTGCTGGGAATTGGACAATGACCTTCCCTAAATATACAACAGGAGCAACAGGGACTTTGAGAGTTACTGATTCTGATCAACGTTATGCTGAAGTACCTATCAAAATCATCGATACAACACCACCTATTGCAACAGGCAAGCTTTTGAAAACGGAGTTAAATTCAGCAGCGGGTATTCCAACTAATCCAAGAGCGACGCTAACTTCTTTCAGCGATGAAACCACAGCATCGGCAGCTCTTAAAGTCGAATACGTGACTACAGATGCTGAGAGAGCAGACATGATTAAAACAACGGGTGTTAAAACAATTAATTTAGCGGTAACGGATGCTGCTGGAAATAAAACGCCAGTTCAATCAACATTATTAGTTAACTTAACATCTACAACTAATAAAGGTGTCATCATGGGAAATAACTTCCGGATGTCATTATCAGATTGGTCAGCAGATGCGGCAACAAATCGTCAAATTGTTATTGATAAAGGAAATGTAGCTGCATGGTTAATCGATAGCTTCCCAGCAGAAGATGTAACTGCAGATCCTGCTAGATTTACCATTGATACAAGTAGTGTTGGGGCGATAGGGGAAGTTCCATATTCAATTATCTTAGAGGTAGCTGGTGAGAGAAAAGTTATCACTGTTACATTTGAAGATACAACAGTTCCAACGGCAACAGGAATCTTACAAAATGTGAAACAGTTTGATTCAGCGGCGTTAACAAATGCAAATGTGAGATCATTATTGAAAGATTTAAATGATAATGTATCCATTCCGGCAAATATTCATGCGGAATATGTAGCGGGTCAAGACTTTACAGCATTAGTTGCTACAACTGGATTAAAGCAAGTACACGTTAAGATTACAGACGAAGCTAAAAATTCTGCCATTGTTACTGTTCCAGTAATGGTTAGTGATGGGGATATGGCAGCAGGAGACCTTGTGAACATAAGAGCATATAGTTTCACAACAATTGTCGAAAATTATCCGACTACTGAGGTAGAACTTCGGAATATGATTATAACAAAAGCACGTGTTCAAGCGCTTTCTATGCCAGATGGTACAGATATCACGAATACTCCTGAACTAGTAATTGACACTAGTGCAGTTGATGTAACTGCAGGGAAATCTTCACAGATTACCTTAACAGCACGCGATGCACAAAAAGTGATTACGATAACTTTCAAAGATAATGTGAAGCCAACTGCAACAGGAATCTTACAAAAAATTCAGCAATTTGATTCTGAATCATTAACAGAAACACCGCCTAAATCCTTATTGAAGGACTTACAAGATAATAGTTCTACAGCAGATAAAATTACGGCTATTTATGAACCAGGTCAAGATTTTACTAACTTAGTTTCCACATTGGGAGTTAAGAAAGTCACTATTATTATTGAAGATGAAGCAGGAAACAAAAGCTTAATTGAAATACCGATTGTTGTCTATGATGATTCTATGTTGGTAGGAGATCAAGCGACCATTCAAGGATATGATTTTAGAATGTCTGCAGATGATTATCCAAGTACGTCATCTGAGATTAAACAATTGGTGATTGCGAGTGGACGTGTGCAAGCTCTATCTATACCAAGTGGTAGCGATATAACGAACACAGATGAGCTTGTAATTGATACGAGTCAAGTTGTTGTAGGTTCAGGAAAAGTTTCGCCAATCATTTTAACGGTTAGAGATACTCCACCAAAAACAATTTATATAACTTTTAATGATGTTGATGCTCCGACAGGGTCAGGAATCTTACAAAAGATTAGATTGAATGATAAAACAGTTTTACCTGCTAAAGATCCAAAAGCATTAATTCATGATTTAGCAGATAATGCAACATCAACAGCAGATATCGTTGTAGCATACGAACCAAATCAAGACTTTGATGCTTTAGTTGCTTCAGTTGGTTATAAGACAATTCAAGTGAGTGCCACAGACAAAGAAAATAATAAAAGTATTTTCGATGTCCCAGTCTTTGTTTATGACGATAGTATGAATGTGACTGACAATGGCGCTGTTCAAGGGAATGATATTGAAATAAAGTTATCTGATTTTCCAAGTACAAAAAATGATTTGCGGGCAATGATTGTTACAAAAGGTAATCTTAAAGCTTGGCTATTGCCTAGTGGAGTAATGGTTGATCCTAATGATATCGATGCAGTAGAAATTGATACGAGTCAAATTCTACGAGCAGTAGGAACATATCCAGTAACCTTGAAGGTAGCCGATGCAGAAAAAGTTATTCAATTTACTGTTTCACAAGGAACGTTAAATTTTGATGTTCCACCGACAGATATTGAATTTGGGAATCAAGAGATTAAATCAAAATTAGCGATTTATCCACCTACAACAGATGTCTCGATGACTCTGTCTGATACACGTGGAACCGGTACAGATTGGTATCTTTATTTGCAAGTAAGTAAAGATTTAACGTCACTTGTAAGTCCAAATAAAACGATACCTGGTGGCATGTTCTTTGTGAATGAGACGAATCAAGAAATTGATATAAATAGTCAAAATAGTTTAGTTAGAAGTGGACGAGGCTCGTTAACACCAACTAAAACAGATATTTCATGGAATCGAACAGTCAAACAAGGTGTGCTTTTGAAAGTTTTACCAGGACAGGTAAATGCAGGAACGTATACTGGGGAATTGGTTTGGACATTAGCGGATACTCCTGAATAATTTTATTTTATGAAGCGTAAGTGGAAAGGAGAAATAAATGAAGAGAATAGCTATTGTGTTATGTACAATCTTATTATTTTCTTTTAGCTTTCTTTCTATAAAATCAGTGAATGCAGCTAGTGGAACAGAATCAGAGGTTGGAATTTACTTTGACGAAGTAACGATACCAAACCCACCAGAAAATCCAGAACCGCCAGCTACCATTCCACCTACAAAATTACCAAATACAGGTGGAAAATTGCCGCAAACAGGTGTGCAAAAGAGCCAGTCAATGAATATCGCTGTTGTGTTATTCATGGGTGTCGCATTGATTTTATGGAGGAAGTCTAAAAAAGAACAAACAGGGGAGAAATGTAAATGAAGCGGACAAAATTAGTTGTATGGAGTTTAGTAACAGTAGCTGCAAGTAGTCTAATTGCACCACAGGCATTTGCCGGAGAAAATGGAGATACTGTACGTTCGGTAGTTGATATTGAATACATTACAAATACAAATGTAACAAAACCAACAGATCCAACTGCTCCAGGTAATGAAATCAAACCAAATCCAGAAAATCCAGGAACAGGAAATTCAGGACCATTAAGTTTGGATTATGTATCAAAAATAACCTTTGGACAACAAAAATCTAATGGGAATGCTGCAATTTACTATGCAATTAATGACGTTGTTATCAATAAAGATGATTCAAAAAAGGTAGTTCCTAATTATCTACAAGTAACAGATAACCGTGGAAACAACGCTGGTTGGATATTGTCAGTGAAACAAGACGGTCAATTAAAAAATACAACAAGCAATGCAAGATTAGGCAGTGCAGAACTGTCACTTTTAAACTCGACAGTAAATTCAGCAAATACAACTGTAACTGCACCAACACCAATGAAATCAGTTGTTCTAAAATTAGATGCAACTGGTGCAGGTGTAAATTCTACTGTAGTGACTGCAGTAGAAGGAACTGGATCTGGAACGTGGACAAGTATGTTTGGAACCACTGTTGAAGAAGGCATGAAGAGTATTCAGCTATCTGTTCCAGCTGGAACTAAAGTTGAAAAAGGCGCGTATACTACGAGTTTAGTTTGGACGTTAAGTACAGATGCAGGTCAATAAAAATTTACATGATTAAAAGGAGAATGATGTTATGGGTTTAGCAAAAGTAACCTTAATTGGTTTAGTAGCTTTTTCAGCATTAGCGTTGGAAAATATTAGCCAAGCAGTTACTTTGAAATCAAGTGGAGATATCACTTATTTAGAAAATACTACAGAACCAGAATTAGTGGATCCAGAAAAACCGGGAATAGGTGAAAACATTAAACCTGTTGAGCCAAATCCAGGAACGCCTGGTCCACTAAGTATTGATTATGTATCGAATTTCCACTTCAATCAACAAATGATTTCTGGTAATGATGCAACTTACTATTCAACATTAACAGATATTACAGATGCAGATGGTAGTTCAAATCCACGTAAAGTACCAAATTACATTCAAGTAACGGATAATCGTGGTTCAAATGCAGGCTGGTCGTTAGCTGTCAAACAAGAAGGACAATTAACATCAAGTTCAACGAAATCTGTTCTAGAAGGAGCAAAAATTCAAATCAGTAATTTAGCTTCAGATTCTAAGAATAAAGAGAGTGATGGATCTAATGTTCCTAGTCTGGCAACTTCAGTAACAGGGAATAACTATACATTAGTGCCGGGTACATCAGTTGGATTGGTGAATGCAGCCACGGGACAAGGTGTAGGTAGTTGGACAACTTTATTTGGTTCTAATATGGACCATTCAGCAGATACATCCGTTTCATTATTTGTACCAGGTAAAACAGCTAAAGTAAAAGAAGCTTATAAAGCTACTATTTCATGGATCATCTCAGCAGACCCAAGTAACTAAAAATAAATCCATTCTAGGAGGAACAACAATGAAATTAACAAAACTATCAATTATTGGGTTAGTTGCCTTTTCAAGTATATTTGCTGCTTCAACACCAGCATCTGCAGCATTAGAAACAGGTCAAGCAGCTAAAATCACTTCAACTGGATCCATCACAATGCGTTCAGATGGAGATGAAACAGGCGAAAATACTGGAGCATTACGTATTGGAAATGTATCGAATATTACATTTGCGGATCAATTAATCTCTGGGGACAACCAAGTTTATCGTGCAAACTTTAAAGCTGCTGATACAGAAGGAAACTTAAATCCAGATAGCATTCAAGTTATTGACAACCGTGGTTCTAATAAAGGTTGGACTCTACAAGTAAGTAATGATGGTTTTGCTTCAGTAGATGGAACAATTCCTTTAGCAGCAACAAAATTAAAAATCAATGCAACAGGTGCATCAAACTTATCAGGCAACTTGATTCCAACAATTGCAGGTGGCGGGTTGAGAAGCGTTGAATTAGGAGCAGATGGTTTTAAAACTCTTGTGAATTCAAAAGTTAATGAGGGGATCGGGACAACAACAACAACATTTGGAACAGCAACAACAGATGCTGCTACAAAAAATGCGGATATTACTTTGAGCATCCCCGGTTCTTCAGCAAAAGTAAAAGATACAACTTATCAAACAACATTGACTTGGTTATTATTGGACGACCCATCTAACTAATCAATTGAAAAGTTAAACCAAATTTAGGAGGAATAAATAATGAAAATGACAAAATTAGCTGCAGTAGCTTTGGTAACTGGAGCAGGATTTACTTTATTAGCACCACTTGCATGTGCAGATGAAGCTGGGCAAGCATCAAAAGTGACATCAAGCGGAGTCGTAACTTTTGAAAGCACTCCGACAGATCCAAACGGAAACACTGGTCCGCTAAGAATTCAATCTGTTTCAAGTATTGACTTTGGTAGTGTAGGAATTAAAGGGGATACTATGACTTATCCTGCACGCTACTCTGCAACTGAAAAAGAAGATCATTTAGGATCAGATGGTGCTGTAATAAGTACAGATTACTTACCACTAAACATTACAACTGTTGATGATCGTGGTTCAAATGCTGGTTGGCAGTTGCAAGTTACGCAATCTAGACAATTTACTGAATTAGATGCTAGTGGAGCTCTTAAACCAGGCGGCTTAGAATTAAATGGCGCATCAATTAAACTATCAGCTGACAACGCCGTTCGCCCAGAAGACAAAAAAACTGAGCCAGCTGTAACAGTTCCAACTTCTTTTTCAACTAACGTTGTTGTGAACAATAAAATGCAACCATTAGTAAAAGCAAATGTCGGTGAAGGAATGGGAACTTGGAATTCACGTATGGGTTCAGTAGTTGCCGATGCTACCGATGCTAAAAATCCAAATGTCGAACTAACAATTCCGGGTGGAATTCAAATCGTTGAAGCAAGTTATCAAGCAGAATTAACTTGGTTACTGATTGATTCACCAGATCTTACACCAGCATCATAAAAAAATGATAGAAATAAGAGGAGTTTTAAAAATTATGAAATTAACTAAAGTTGTTTTGACTACATTACTTGCTTCAACAGCCCTAATTGGTGCTGCATTACCAGTACAAGCGGCTACATTCCCGGCATCAACAGATGGAATTGTAAATTTTAAAGATGCAGATGGAACAGCTGCGCCTGTTGATCCAACTGAAGAGGGAAAAGAGCCAGTTAAACCAGTACCACCAACAAGTACATCTGGTTTACTACGTTTTGATCAAGTTCCAACTTTGAATTTTGGAACAGTTGAAATCAAAGGTGAAGAAGTTACTCAAGCAGCACAATATGTCCGCTTGAATGATGAAATGGATGCCTTTAAAAAATATACACCCGCTTATTTACAAATTACGGATGAACGTGGTTCAAATGCTGGTTGGTCTGTAAATCTTAAAGCATCGTCATTTTCAGCATATGCTGACGTGGCAGCAACAACTCCAGTAGCGGGAGTGGAAGATTTAATTGGAGCGGAAATCAGTATGAAATCAGCTAAAGTTAAATCACATTCTAACGTAGGTGATGCATTGAAACCGACAGTTGTAACTAGCACGTTAGCATTAAATGAGAATGCTCAAACAGTACTTTCTGCAGGAGTAGGAAAGGGTATGGGGATTTGGAGTAGTTCATTCTACAAAGATGAAACTGGAACATTAACTGCACCCCCATTTACAACGGATGAAGCAGTGATTCCAACTGACGATACAATTGAATTGAAAATTCCTGGAACAGCTAAAAAATCAAAAGATTATACGTATAAATCAACATTAGAGTGGGTTCTTTCTGACACACCTGATACAACAGTAACACCTTAATAAAGAATAGTAAAAAGTATTCAATGCATTTAGTTACTGCACAGTAGCTGAATAAATAAACCCAAATACTAGGAGGAAACACAGATGAAAGTAACAAAAAAAAGCTTAATTAGCTTAGTATCATTAGCAACATTCACAATCGGAGGAACTCCAACATTAGCAGCAACAGTAGGAACTGCAACGCCAGAAGGAAGTGTAACATTTGGCGAACGTACAGATGGTGGTGACGGTAATGTTACTTTGCCAGGAACAGGTGAGCCAGGAGAAGTAGTTCGTCCAGTTGACCCCACGCCATCTCCAGCAGGCCCATTAATGATTACAAATGCACCAAAATTTGATTTTGGAACTGTAGAAATTAAAAGTACAGATGCAACTTATCCGGTGAAAGCATCAGAATATTTTACAACAGTCAATAATGTTCCAACAACAGCTAAAGTTTATAAATCTCCAATGGTTCAAATTGAAGATGTGCGTAGCGAAGTTGATTCTCAAACATGGTCATTAGCAGTTTCTGCAACACCGTTTACTGCAGGTGGAGCTGAATTAGCTGGTGCTGAAATCCGTATTGGTCAAAAAAGTGTCGTGTTTAACAATACTTTAGCAGCGGCAGATCAAAAAAATCCAGCTGGAATTACAACAACAGCAGGTGGCTATACAATTAAACCAACGGCTCAAACAGTCCTATCTTCTGCAGCAGGAAAAGGGAACGGTAAAACAACATTAGTCTTAGATAACAATTATCGAGAAGGTGGATATGATGATGGTTCAGGTACAACATCACAATACACGGCTGATTCAAAAATTGATGATGTTCAATTATATGTACCAATAACAGCAAGCAAATCAAAAGGTCAAATTTACACATCAACCATTTCTTGGATAGTATCAGATACTCCAGAAGCAATAAATGCAACTAACTAAATAACAACTTGTAAAGGATGGGCTGAAGGAAGTCCATTCTTTACGTGTCTATTAAAAATTTATTTATAAGGGGATATATATGTGAAAAAGAAAATAGCTTTTGCCATTACGACAGTCATGGTACTTACTGCAGGGGTTTTTATCCAACCACAAAAAAGTTTAGCAGCAGATGATAATAATGGTTCTAGCAATGTTTCAGTATCTACTAATCAACCAGAAAATCAAATTGATAAAAACCAATCGTTTTTTGATGTACGTATGAATCCCGGTCAAAAACAAGATTTAGAAGTAGTGTTAACCAATACTACCAATGAAGAACTGACGATGCTGGCTAGTGCAAATTCAGCGATTACAAATGATAATGGTGTCGTAGATTATAGTTGGAAATTAAAAGATGCTTTGGCAGCAGCTAAAGAAAATAACAAGGATAAGACTAAATTACCAATTGATTTAAAAACAGTTACCTATGATTCGACTTTAAAATACCCATTGTCAGAAATAGCAACGATGCCTGAAGAAATTAACATTCCAGCTAAATCACAAGTTATCGCTAAGATACAGGTGAAGATGCCTACAGAAACGATTTCGGGAGTAATTGCCGGTGGAGTTTATTTAACTCAAAAAGAAGAATCAACCAAGGATGAAGATGCCTCAAAAGGGGTTCAAATTAAAAATAAATTTGTTTACGTAGTAGGTATTCAATTACGTCAAAACGAAGATATTTCAGCTCTTAAACCAGATATGAAATTAGATAAAAAGAAAATTTTACCTACCCAAGTTAATTATCGTAACTATCTAGGCATTAATTTGCAAAATACAGAAGCCATTTATATCCGCAACCTCACAGTAGATGCAAAAGTGTATCAAAAAGGGAACAATCAAGTTTTACATGAAGCGAAGCAAGAAGGTATGAAAATGGCACCAAATTCAAATTTTAATTTTGGTGTGAATTGGGAAAACCAAGAATTCAAAGCCGGAACATATCGTGTAAAGGTAACAGCTAAAGCTGAGGACTACGACAAGACATGGTCATGGGATGAAGAATTTACAATTGAGAGAAAGACTGCTGATAAATTAAATAAGCAAGCCGTTGAATTAGAAAAACCAGATTATACAATCTATTATATTATAGCTGGAGTGACTTTAATCGTATTCCTTCTGATTATTCTTTACCTAATCAAGCGTCATTTAGATAAGAAAAAAGAAGTAGAACGTCGTAGAATCGCACGAGCAAAAGCAAGAAAAAAACGTAGAAATGGTAAAACAAGATCTGAATCAAGCAAAAAAACAGAAGGCTCAAGTACATCAAAGCATACAAGTAAAAGCAGTTCAAGCAAGCCAAGACCTGATTCGACTAGTAAAAAGCTTAAATAGTAACTTAGATAGGAGGGGTAGCATGCCTGCAGTAAACGAATTATGGAATAACAAAAAAATCTACAACATTTATTTTAGTGTCTATACTAGTTTGGATGGAATTGAAAAAAAAGAAAAGAGATTTAGACGGATTTTTATCTTTAATAGAAATATGACTCATGCAGAGATTGCGCAAGTGATCTATAGAAAAATGGATAATATTCGTGAAATTTTGTATATTCGTGAAATTGCAGAGGCGATCTCCCTTAGTGACTAGTTAAACTTTTAAGTAGACAAAAATAGCGTTTTGATAAGTTAATTGGAAAAAAATTCTAATTAATTTTGTCAAAGCTCTATCTTTTTTGTTGAAAATCTTGTATTATCAGTTCAATATAAAATTTTCTCAAAGTAGAAAATAAGATAAATTTATAAGCAGGAAGGGAATGGATTCGTTGAAGCAAGAAATCGTCGAAAAATTACCAAAAGTGGAATTACATTGTCACCTAGATGGTTCTGTTAGCCGGAAAACAATTCGGAAAATTGCAGAGGCACAAGACTATCCATTACCATCAAGCGAGTCAGAGTTGCGCAACTTAGTGCAGGCTGGGGAAGATTGTCAAAGCTTATTAGAATATATTGGAAAGTTTGATACAGTGTTGGACTGCTTGCAAGTAGAGGAAGCTATTACCGAAGCGGCTTATGATCTAATTGGTGATGTGAAAGCCGAAAATGTAGCTTATATTGAAGTTCGTTTTGCGCCGATGTTGTCTACACATAAAGGTTTGTCAGCAGATCAAGTTGTACAAGCGGCATTAACTGGATTTAAAAAAGGTGAGGCCGATTTTGGTGTGAAGAGCCGTGGTATTTTGTGTATGATGCGTCATCATGACGATCAGCGCAATCGTGAAGTTGTTGAGCTGACAAAAGAATATTTAGGACAAGGTATTGTAGGGATTGATTTGGCAGGAGATGAAGCAAGTTATCCGGCTGGAAATTACAAAGAATTGGTTAAGTTGGCAAACGATTATGATTTACCAATTACCTTACATGCTGGAGAATGTGGCTGTGCAGGTAATGTTCGAGAATCCGTTGATATGGGAGCGACTCGAATTGGGCATGGGATTGCATTAAAGGATGATCCAGAAATTTTAGCCTATTGTGTAGAGCAAGGAATTACAGTTGAGATTTGCCCCAATAGTAATTTACAAACAAAAACCGTAACGGAATGGTCAGATTATCCTTATTTGAAATTAAAAGAGGCTGGGTTGAACATCTCATTAAATACAGACAATCGTACAATTACAGATACGAATTTAACCAAGGAATTCATGACGTTAGATAACTTGTATCAGATTGGCTATGAAGGGATGCAAGAGCTGACAGAGAATGGTATAAAAGCTAGCTTTACAGAGGAATCCATGAAAAAAGAGTTGTTGGCATTCGTTAGAAAAGAATACCAAGAAGTAAGCAGGAATGCTTAATTAACTAGTACAAAAAACAAGAGTAAATGCTACTCTTGTTTTTTTGGATAAAGCTAACAAATTGTGACAACTTAGTTAAAATAATGATAATATTCTAAAATAAAATCATTTTGTTTATGTATAAATCGCTTTATTAATGGTAAAGTAAATGAGCTAATCATTTTTATATTAGTAAGGAGATGAAGAAATGGAGAATAATTATACAAGTTTGGGGAAAGTAAAAACAGGTTTAACTGTAGTTCAGGGGATTTTTGTATTTGGAGTTATCTATTCAGCAATGAATTTAATTAGTCAAGTAGTTATGATGAGTCAAACGAGTACGATGATGAGTGCAGATGGGGTATACACTCCAGGGATTTGGGATCAATTTTTTGGTATATTTATGCAAATAACAGGTTATTTAGGCATACCGGGAAGTGTCGTATTCTCAATTTTGGCCTTTTTAATTGCTACATTTTCAAAAGAAATTGTAGGACGTGTGGATCAACATGAATCATTGTATACTATTGAAAATGCTAGGACAGTCAAAAAAATGTCTCTTGCTACAATAAGTATGGGTGCTGTTGCAACCATTCTAGTAATTGTTGGTTTAGTTGCAAAGATTATGCAACAACAACAAATGATGAATATGGAGGTTAGTGATTCAACAGTCTATCAACCAAAATGGTATGACAATTATGATTGGATTTTTAGATCTGAAATTTCTGGTGGACTTGTTTTAATTATTGGGTATATCGGAGTTTACCTAGCATTACAAGGAATTGCTGCCTTTTTTGAAGACAAAGCATCTTCTGAAAAAACTGCTTAAGCTGATTAAAAACTGAACTTTCGGAGTTCAGTTTTTTTATTGAGAAAAAGAGAGCTTTTTTACTCAATTTAAGATAGAATTGATAAAGGATTGAGGAATTGTCCAATTCAGACTAGCAATGAATAGGAGTACACAACATGACCAAAAAACGTGGATTTGAAGTAATAGAGAAGTATCAAGAAGCAGGCATTCAAGTGCCAACCAGAGCAACAAAGCAAGCAGCTGGTTATGATTTTGAAGCAGCAGAAGACATTGTGATTCCAACATTTTGGAAGACATTAATCAAAACAATTATCTGGGAAGTTACAGGTGCATTTAAAGAGGTAGAGATTTCAGATAGAGATCAAAAATTTTTAAAACCAATCCTAGTTCCGACGGGTATTAAAGCATATATGGCCGAAGATGAGTATCTACAATTGGCAAATCGCTCTGGTAATCCATTAAAAAGCTTTCTAATATTAGCTAATGGTGTCGGTGTTATTGATGCTGATTATTATAACAACCTTGATAATGAAGGACACATTATGTTCCAATTTCTGAACTTTGGTTTAAGTGATAAAGTTATAAAAAAAGGTGATCGAATCGGACAAGGTATTTTCTTACCGTTTCTAAAAGCGGACAATGAAGCAGAAATTGCTAGCGAACGTACTGGCGGATTCGGTTCATCAGGTAAATAAATTAAATGAAACACAAAAAACATCCATTTTCATGGATGTTTCAGACTGTAGACAAAAAGAGTTGGATTCAAGTTCCAACTCTTTTTGTCTACAGTCTGAAGCCCTACATTTATAGGGCTTTTTTACTTGGATAGCTTTATATTCCATGATATCTTACTCAGTTTATCCAATTTTTAGCCAACCAACGTTTATTATAATTGTTACTCGAATACGGCTTTAAATAAAAGCAATAAATAACATAAAAAATAGAGCAGAGAAATCTGCTCCAATAACTACTACAATAGATACTTTATTTAACAGCTTAAATTGCCTAATTTAAAGAATTGAAAACTAAGTTACAAAGATTTTATTTCTTCAATTTCTGAATCTTCCAAGTCACAAATAGCAAAGCCAATGATTTGATTATCCCTTAAATATATTTCCATTCGATTATTTTTATATACCTTATTTGGAGAAAAATCAGATTCAAACTCACAAATAAGAGTATTATTCTCAACAAAAACACTATATGACTCATTGACATCCACGTAATCATTACTCTTTTTGAAGATAGATGTATCAACCTCAACAATACCGTTACTTATTTCTTGTTTCTTTATATTATCTTTAAATGAGTCTTTGAAACATGTTGAATCTACGTAAAATACAATGCTTTGTATCGTGCCATCTGTAGAATCTATCCCAATCTCTAACGGAGGAATTCCACTAGTTTTTGTTAACCTCCAATAATCATAAAAATCTTTTGTGTTGCTTATATCCATTTTTATGGATACCAACAATAAATCATCTACCACTTTTTCTAATTTTATTTCATTTTGTGTTTCAATATTTTTGTCTGATAGTTTAATTAAATACATAACTTCCTCCTATAAATATAATTAAGGCTTATATAGAGCATGATATATTACGCCTGTATCGCCATTAATACCTATTTCCCATCCATTAACAATAATAAAATTTTTACCAGGGTTTACTTGTGGCAAAATCTTAGCAACTGATTCTTGAAAACTTAACATTAACTCATTTTCAGTTATTATTGAGCCTTTAGCAGAGTTTATAACTTCGCCCATATGTTTAGTAGCATTTCCGTGTACCCATACTTCCTTCCCATTAACCATTTGACCTTTTATGGTGAAAGATTTCGGTATATTTGTGTTTGAAATTACTTCTTGAGTGGGATTTATATTTTTCTTCCAAGTAATCTTATACTCATTATTCTTTACAGTGGCACTGCCTTTTACTGTAGTTACCTTATACAAGGCATAACTAAACCCTAAAACTTGAATAGCTTGTCCCAATTCAGATTCATTTAACCAATTGACACCATCTTCTACACTCTGTGCACTGGAAACAATTTTTCCCAGTATTTTATTGTAAACTTCACCAGTTACATAATTGTACCCATTTCTCCAACCATCTTTTACTTTAGCATCCCAAGCACCTTGAGTAATAAATTCAAATGAATCCGCATCTAAATATTTACCTGCCTTGGCTAAATATTGATACAACTCTGGATTCATAACACCTTTTCCATTTTTTTCTAATTGCCAAGATACTTTAGGATTTCCATCTGCATCTATGTAAATCATAGCATAAACTTTATATTCTTTTAACTCTTTTTCTTTTTCTTCATCTATCCCTTTTTTCTTATCATCGTATGCTTTCCAAGAACTATTAATATCTCCAGCCCAATCCAAGTTTAATCCCATCGTTGAAAAGATTCCTGCCGTTTGATTCCATGCTTTCCCTTCTGCTAAAACAGTGACCCCAGCTTCTAATGTTGCCAATTGGGCTTCTAATTCATCAAAAATTTGGATAGAGAAATAATCATATTCTCTTAAAGCATCTAATTTTCGGACTGTTTGTTGACGCATTTCTTGTAATCCGTCAATCATTCTTGCATTAAAACCAACTGGATCAACTATAGAATCGAGCATTTCACTCAATCGATTATATTGTCGAATCCGTTCTTCTAAAACAGATTCTTGTAAACTATTTACATCCACTTGATCTAAATACCGATTTAGGAACTGTTGATTCGCTTCTATCATTCGTTCGCATACCAAGATAAATCCTTTTGTAACAGGCATATAAACGGTATTGAAATAATTCTTCATTGAATCGTAGGTTGCCCCTTTTAAGCTAGGTTCAATAATAATGGCACTTAACGCTTGTTGGATTTGTTCCATTGTCGCTACGGTTGACTGACAATTAGAATTAATGGACTGAACTTGTTGACGAACTTCGCCTACATACATATTACTACTCATTTAGTCGTCTCCTTTTTTAGGAGCTCTTTTTTTTCAGCTATTAAATCCGTTTCTTTTTGATAAAGATAACTATTTTCACGTTCTAGTTCATCTAAATCTTCCTCATATTGATTCCAAAATTTACTTTGACAACTAGAAACCTCATCAAAAATAGATTCAGATGTATACCTCATTTCTCCCTCTTTCCAAATCTCTTTGTCCTCGTGAAAAGAATTAGTCACTTCTTGGAAAATAGTGGCAACATCCTCTTTCTTGCGATAATGTTCTGTAAAAGCACGTCTATTATCATCTAATTGCTCCCTAATCTTCCTTAGTTCATACGTTGCTTCTTCTACAGTTTGATTGTTCATTTAGACTTCCCGCCCAATGCTGCAGGAGTCATTAAATTTTCTAATTCTTTATTCATCACCTCAAAATCGCTTGCGACACTGTGAATATTTGCAATATCTCGTATTAATGCTGCCGCAAAAGAACTCTTTAATCCCTGCTGTTTTTCTGTTAAAGAGACGGATTTGCCGTTCCCTTGTAAAGTAGTTAGTGTCGCTGTTTGAATTTTCTTTCCTTGGTTTAATGGTACTACTGAATTAGATAAACTGGTTGCTAATGCACTTGCTTTGTTTAGATCACTTTGAAACGTAGCCATAAAATTTACCTCGCTTTAATTATGATAAATTTAATTTTACCATAATTAAATTTCGCTTACAAATCGATAGTTATTTATTTTATTTTTTTATCAATCTGCTATTCATATGTATTTTTTTAAGTTTTTTTATTGAATCTATTTAGTAATAATTGTATGCTTCAATATCATACTTTTCTACATCATTTTTAATTGTATTCATAAGGCTATTATTCCCATTTGAATCCGCCATTACCATAGCGTGCAAATAAAATTTTTCATATTTTTTGTCTTTCCCTAATTTCATCAAATTAAATGCTTTTTCATAAAGTAATAAATCTAGATAATAACCTAAGCTTTCATTTTTCAACAATTTAATTCCTAAATTGGCAAGATTGAGAGCTTTACTATATTTTCCAATTTCAGAATAAAATTTAGCTGTATTATAATAAATCTTTGCAATTTCTTGGCTGTCTTTTATTGTATCAATCAAAGTAAATAGCTCATCTAATTGTTTAAGAGATTTTTCAAAATATGTCAATTTTTATTTCAAACACAAGTAAATGAGTTGAATTACCACTAGATAATTACTACTTTACTAATTACTCACACCAAAACAAATCTAATTATATAAAACTTCAAAAAGGTTATTTAAAAAATCATATTAATCCTTTTTTTAGAGATACTAATATAAAAGAATTACAATTAAAAGACATTCAACTGTTTCAACAAAAAATGTTGCAGAAGGAAAATAAACAAACTAAAAAGAAACTAGATAGCAAAACAATTAACAAAGTATTTATTTTTCTCTCTCAAATCTTCGATGTTGCAGTTAAAGAAAATGTAATCCCTTATTCACCAACCGAACATATTCAAAAATTAAGAGAAGAAAAAAAGAAATGAACTTCTGAACGCTTCAAGAATATAAAGATTTCATATCTCGAATACACGAAGATGAACCACATATAAAAATTTTCTTTCAAACTGATTATTTACATGAGCACGAGGCGGAGAAATGATTTCATTAAAATGGAATCAACAGACTGTAAACAAAGTCCCAAAAAGGATGACGTTTACAGTTTTTTCTTATATAATATAACTGAAAACGGATCCAAGGAGTGATAGCTATGATGAGTAAACAATCTGTTAACGGAAGCAATCAATTTGCCATGCTCAAAATTGATGAACTTGTGCCAACCAAGTGTTGATCCAGTTGTATTAATTAAATTAGTTTTTATTCAATATCTCAGACTGTAGACAAAAAGAGTTGGAATTTGAATCCAACTCTTTTTGTCTACAGTCTGACATCCATTTTCATGGATGTTTTTTTGATTAAACTTATTTGGATTTCTTGAATATAATTCTGCCGCTGACAAGAACTATAAGAATCAAACCAATGACAAGTGGCTCAATCACCTTTTTTTCTCCAGTTTGTGGAAGCACTTGTCCTTTTTTTCCGTTAGAAGTAGTCACAGGTGGCAAAGGTTTTTGTTTTAATGAAGGATCATTAGAATTGTTGCTATTAGCAACAGTCACTTGTTTTTCTTCCAGTTTAGTAGAAGACTTGTCGTCGATAACGGATTTATCTGAATTTGGCTTATCAGGAGTAGTCGTATCAACAACAGCTTCTTCTTTTATTGGTGGTTCTTCTTTACTGACAACAGGTGGTTGTTTAATGTCAGACACTAGTACTGCTGTTTTAACAATCTCGCTTTCATTTCCTGCATCATCATAACTTTGTGCCCAAATTTCTCCTGAGGTAGTTAATTCAAAAGGTTTAAGATAGTTTTGATAGGTTTTTCCACTATCTAAGCTATAACGTAAATGAGTGAAATCAGACTGTTCTTTAGTTAGCTCAGTGTCGTAAGCGATGGTTATTTGAACAGGCGGAACTAGTGTAGCTGTTCGGACTTTTGACGTCATGCTAATTACGGGCTTAGCAGCAATATCAGCTTGAATATTCGTTACGTCAAAAGTCACAATTTCAGATTCATTTCCATAAACGTCTTGTGATTTGAAGTAAACTTTTTGATTGATAGCAACAGCTAGCTCATCCAGATAAGTTTCATAATTAATGCCATCAAAGCTATAGGAAATTGTTGATTTTTCCTCACTATCTGCTTTAAGTTTCACTGCTTGATTCGTTAATTTAGTCGTACTTGGCGTGATAATCGGAGCGTTAGCCGGTTCGTTTTTGTAGTAAGCAGTAATTGCTTTGCTCGTCGTATTTCCCAAGCTATCTGTTAATCCAACCTGCAAATAATTCGCGCCATCAGTCACAGGAACGTCATATTCAAATGGTGCAGCTTCTTTTCCTTCAAAGAACTTTTCATTAAAAATAGTGTAATTAATTGCTGTCTGAACGTTGTCATTGTTGACGAATAACTTATAGCCAGAAAAATTATCCGAAATTAGTCCGCTTAAACGAACTGGATTTTTATTCGTATAAATACTGTAATTACCCGCATCATCAACGGTTAAATTGTCCATTTGTAAAGTTGGCAAAATCGTATCAACAATAACATAGTAGCCTTCGTTAACTAAAGGTTCGCCATTATTTAATTCATTAGATTGAACTAGAAAGGCAACGCTATTTTTTCCCTGTTTTAGCTTGACAGGATAACTAAAAGTTAACGTTTCTGAATCATAAGGCACATCTTGTTGATTAATTGTAAAGCGGTCGACTTTTTCACGTAAGCGTCCTTTGACTTTATAAGTCTCGGTTGCCGGATCATAATTAGGATTGCCAACGCCGACTAAGGTGAGGCTATTTACATTGATTGTATCTAGTACTAAACTGGGCGTTTGTTGATAGCCGCTAGTTGTGATTAGAACTTTCTCCGTTTTTTGGTTGCCGTACTCATCAGTAGCTGTGATCGAAATCATATTTTGACCATGAAGGAGTGGGATATCTGTTTTAAACTGTCCATCCGCTTCAATTAAAGCAGTCAAATCAACCTTTTTCGCATCACTTGTTTGACTAACCTCTAATTTTTTAGTTGTGACGCCAGTTTTTCCGATTAATGGATAGCTAGTTTTTTCAGTTGTGCTTACCGCTTGATCAGGATTACTGATCGTCAACTCAGGTTTTGTAATATACACACGAACGGGTACTTTTTTCAGAATAGTTTGTTGCTGAGCATCAGTTGAAAAGAGAATTTCCTGTGTGTCTGAGGTAATCGGTAGTTCAAAATTAAAGAATCCATCTGGACTTTGAACTTCTAATCCATTAATATAAATGATTTTTGGACCAAATCCACGAATGGTCATAGTTTGATTGGTAGCTGAAAAATCACTTGTATTTGTCGTAATGATTTGATTATCACTTAAATTAAAAAGAGCAATAGGGGCATCAGATCCTGCTTGAACATACTGATTGGACGAGCCATAATTGCCAGCGTAGTCAGAAATCAGAACTTCTACTTGGTTTTTGCCAGACGTCGGTTTTTGCGAGTCTTTTAATGGAATACTAACGGACTCAGCCTCTTGCTGGCTAACATCATAGGTTTCAATTTTTCCATTGATAGAAACAGCTATTGAACGTAAATCAACCCCACTTAAGAGATCAGTTAATTTTAATTTTAGCTTCGTTCCTGACTCATCAAAGGCAATATCTGAGATAGTTGGCTTTGTCGTATCTACTTTAATTGGCAAATACATCTCTTGTGGCGTTGCTTTCTCGAGATCGGCTTGGGCAGTTACTTTTAACTGATATTGTCCATCAGCTACTACTTCGTTTTTACCGGTTTTTGTATTATAAACAGTACCATCCCAATTAGCATCCGCAACAGTATGAGAGGAATACTGTCCAATTTTTGAATTAAAAGTATCTTTTCTTAGTCTTTTGTCTTCATTTAAACGACGAATTACCTTGTTAGAAGCATCAACAACTTCATAAGTGACGGATTTTGCATTACGTAAGAAGTTTAACGTTGGCTTTGCTTGATCTTTTCGTCCGTCCTGATTAGGGGAGATCGCCACTAAATCAGGATTGATTGTTTTATTTTGTAAACCTAAGAACGTGTTATTTTTATCAGTAAAATAGCCAAAGTTAAGGAGGGAAGCTTTGTCATAAACAGGTGCATCGATAACCGGAGCTAAGCTATAATCTCCGTAAAATCCAACAAAGGGCATCGTCAGATTTGGTTGAGAATCGCTTGTAAAGCCAATATAGCCTTCAACAAATTGTTGCTTGGCAAATGAATCAGGCAACGATAAACTGATTTCAACGGTTTTTGTTTCCCCTGGTTGAAGTATAATTTCCTTTTGAGTGGGAGTTAGATTGGCTCCTGCAATTTTTGTTGCATATACTTCGGCAGTGGCTGTTTTCGCTTCTGTATAGACACCATTAAAATCAGTAAATTGATAGGTGGCAGGTTTCGTTCCGTTATTTTTTAAATTAACCGACATAGTTGTTTGTTGACCTATTTGTTTTAAAGCTAAAGCTCCATCATTATCAGTGCTATCAGTTAAGCTAGTAGTATTATCCAAAGCTTTGTCTAATTTTATTTGTCCAGCACCTTGTCTACGTGGAGAAATAAGGACATCATTGTTATTTTTATCTAACATTGGCAAGGCTGTATTCATAACAGATAATTTAGCAAAGCGGGTTAATTCAATCCCAGATAATGTTGGATGACTTTTTTTCAAGGATTGATAGACTAATGCTTGTGCCCCAGCAACAAAAGGAGAAGACATAGATGTTCCACTCTTCGTTTGGTAACTATTGTTGTTTACAGTTGAATAAATATTGCCACCAGGAGCCGATATTTCAGGTTTAAATTCTAAATCTGGAGTTAACCCCCACGAAGAAAAATCAGACATCTTACCAGATTTGGGATTGGCGAATTGATAGCTGCTAACATCAAAGCTAAATTGTTGCTGGGTGGTTTCTTGAGCTAGCTTTACTAAGGCATCACCATCTTCTTTTGTGAGGCTTAAGGTCAGATAAGTTGGGTCATTTAATTGCATATTATTTGGTGGACTATCTGGAACA
Source organism: Carnobacterium gallinarum DSM 4847 (assembly GCF_000744375.1). Classification (NCBI taxonomy): domain Bacteria; kingdom Bacillati; phylum Bacillota; class Bacilli; order Lactobacillales; family Carnobacteriaceae; genus Carnobacterium; species Carnobacterium gallinarum. The sequence goes on from NZ_JQLU01000005.1 coordinate 1,405,575, forward strand.
TTATTGTAAATAAAAGCAGCACGGGCCCCATTTTCTTTGGCAAAACGTTGTTTATCGGAAAAGGAAATGAGACCTCGCTGAATCAAAACGATTTTGTCTTTGACATCTTTGTTTTGATAATCACTTTGTTGTCCAGGACCAACAGCGACTAAATCAGTTGGTTGAGATAAAAGGGCAGTATCTGCCGTTGTCCCATTTGAGACAACAATCGCTCCTGATGGGGAAGTGGAAGTTGTCATTTTATAGGGTGTTTTTGTGCCGTCAGCATTAATTAGTTGAACGAGTAGGCCTTGACTTGTAATATACGTGTTTTCCGAAGAGGCGACGGTTAATGCTTCCGTTGTAACCCCAGGAGAACCAAGTGTTCCAGTATCAATCGTTCCAAGTTTATTTTGTGGGTTGACGTTTGGATTGTCTGTCGTACTTAAGCTACTATTTCCAGCTGAGATAACAGATAAAACTCCTGCTTCAGCGGCTTGTTTGATGACTAATTGTTCAGGTGAATTTGGATCAACGGTACCAGAAACAGAGCCCAGACTCATATTTAAAATATCAGCACCTAGCTTAACGGAGTCTTCAATTGCGGCAATTATATCATCATCTAAAGCAGTAGCTAAGCGAGTATTATTTGAGAAAACTTTCATAGCTAACAATTGTGCTTCTGGTGCCACGCCTAGTACAGCTTTGGTTGGATCTTCCCCAATACCATTAGCAGCAACGATTCCAGCAACATGCATGCCATGCATAGCGGTTGCTGGATTTTTATCAACAATCTCTTCATTATTATCCGCATAGTTATAGCCAAAAGGAACCTTTCGATTAAAGGCTTGTCCGTAACCTAATTTTTTTGCATTTGTCTGACCAACTGACAGTGGGATTTTCTCTTTAGTATTATCTGATAAACGCAGATCTTTATGAGTTGGATCAATTCCAGAGTCGATGATGGAAACCACCATACCTTCACCCTTTAATTTCCGCTTCTGCCACACTTGTTGAATATTTGCTAATTGATTGGCATCGATTGACGTTGGATAATAGACTTTTGCGGCAGTAACAGATTGAACACCTTTCATTGCCCTAATTTTATCGACATCCTTATACTTTGCATCAATAGAGAAGCCGTTTATTAGATAACCAAAGGCACGTGGGCTTTTATTTCCTGTTAACTTCTCGATGTCGTTTTTAATAGTTTCTTGAGTATCAATAACACTATCGGTAGCAGTATCAATGGCTGCAATGGAGCTCTTTGAACCAGTTGGTGCAGCGACTTGCTTAACTGCCGCTTCTTTGTCTAATTGAACGATGAGGCGGATTTCCTGATTCTCGTCAAAGCTATTTTCATTTAATTGGCTGACATCGAATCCACGACTTGCTAGCTGAGCTTTGACATTTTCATCAAATGCTTTTTTATTTAGGTCATTAATGGCTGTTTCTTGATTTTGTTGAGCAGCTAATAATTGGTTATAATTCGTTGGTAATATAGTCTCTATCTTGTCTTCGGCAAATGCGAACGATGAAAAAGTACTAAAATTCGTAGAAAGTAATAAAATGATTAGTAAGCCCCAAGTTCTCCTTTTTTGTCTTTTTTTATTGTTAAAAATCCCCATAGTAACTCCCCCTTTTTCACTTTTATGATAATTAGATAAAAGCATAGTGTTTATTTTAATCTAATTTTAATTATATTTCAATGACTTAATGAAACCTAATTTTTACTGGAATTTAATGAAAACGTTTAAGGTATAAGCATATAAAAAACGAAATATATGAATTTATTAATCAAATAATTGAAAAGATTTTACGTCAAGTGCTTAGAATGACGGTTAATTATTCAAGTTATTAAAAAAGAGAACTATCAAATGTAACTAATTGAGCTAGTGAGTTGCTATGTCTAGTATGAGTATCAAAAAACTTGCTTATATCTTAATTTTAATACAAGATAGTTTTTTTTATCTAATGATTCGTTAGATATAAAGAGCAAACAAAATTTAATATTCACTAGTTATTTATAGAAAGTTTTCTCCTTTTATAAAATAGTTTAGACATTCTTGAATTATGAATAAAAGATAACAAAAAATTAAATTTTTGATGAAAAAAGCTAGAGATGAAAGCGTAATGATTACCTTATATTCGAGTTAGTGCTACACTTGAGATATAAAATAACCACGAGGTGAATAAAATGACTGCAACAATCAAAGGGTATATTAATGATTTAGACAAAAAAGGTAATGATTTTTTAAGCGCAGAAATTAAAACACGATTTTTAGAATTCGCAACTGAGCATGAGGTTCCCGTCATTATTGAAAATGTTCATTTAGAAACTTTAAGCAATCCTGTCACTTTCCGATATAATTTAAATGTAGAGATTGAAGCTGGAAATGAATCAAGCTTCATTAAAAACTTTACAGATACTTTCCAACAAGAGGAAGCTAGAAGAATTAGTTGTAGCCAATAAAAAATCCATGTTCACTAAAAAAAGCTAGATAATGCGCTCTCCTGACAATAAGGATAGCTGCAGAATCTAGCTTTTTTTACGAAAAAGTTTACAACTGAGTATGATCTATAGAACGTATTTGTATCATTATAGATGTCTACTATTATTTTTTGATGCTTAAAAAAGAGTGTAGGAAAGAATTGCTCCACTAGTCAAGTAAGGGCAGTTTAAGAACGGGCATGAATATACTGCATCTGTTCTTGTAGGTAGAAGCTTCTGCTACGGCGGGATATTCTGTTTCGGATAGCAAGCTTATTTAAAGGAAAAGAATCGTCCATTTGCTTCGAGAATTCAATTCAATATTTTAATAATTAAATATAATGGCGTAATTTTTGTAATGTTTTTGTAATAATACGGATTTTAAATAAAAAAAATTCACAAATTAGCCAATTTTTCACAAAAAAGCGTGATTTTTAATGTCAAATATTACAACAAAAAAAACATAAAAATAAGAAACGCGTGTTTTTAATATCCGGTTTGATGAGGCGAACAAGTGTTTCCTAAGTCTGTGTTTAAGCCGTTTATTTAGTTATAAGTTTGTGAAAAATAATTATCAGAATATTCAGTAAAATTAGTTTTATGTAGAGTAACGTGCGTTTTTTTAAGTGTATGTGTTTAAGCTGTAACTTATTTTTAACCTTCTATAGTTTTGAATACTGTAATCTTATTAGAGTTGAGAGACAGCGTTTCTCAAATAAAAATACACTTTAATATTATGGAGGAATCTTGTTCATGTATTTTAATAAAAATATTTTTAAGATGTTTACATTGTCAATGCTAGTTATATTTAACATCGCCGGTGTGCATGTAAGCAAAACGTATGCAGATGAATTACAAAATGGAAATTGGTCAGTAGAAAAAGGGGATACATTATCAGATGTTAGCCTGGCAACTGGAATCTCAATTGAAACAATATATTCATTGAATCCTAAAATTGACCCACTTACTTTGCCAATTGGATATGAACTTATACTAAAACAAAGCGCAGAAGAATTAGCTAAAGAAAAGGCTACTAAAGAAAAACAAGTGATGATTCAAGAACCAGCAGCCCAAGCAGAGGCAGTTGTTGCAGTCAAAAGTGCTGAAGCAGAAGTAGTAGAAGCTCCTGTAGAAGTTCCTGTAGAGGCACCTGTGGCACCTGAGCCAGTGACTAATGTCATTGGTACATTTGAAGCTACGTATTATACAGCCTTTGACGGTACCCAAATTGGGATTACGGCAAATGGAACGGATGTACGTAATGGTGAAACACTTACCCCAGAAGGCTATCGAATTATTGCAGCTGATCCAGCAGTTCTACCGTTAAATACAATAGTACAGATAACAACTGGTAACGGTGAAAGTTTTACTGCAAAGGTTTGTGATACTGGTGGAGCAATTAAAGGTCAACGAATTGATATTCTAGTTGGTTCATTATCAGAAGCGATGCAATTAGGTCGTACACAAGCAGTAATCACGCAAGTTAATTAAATAAAAAAGAAGTCCGTATCTAAAAGCTGATGTCAGAGCTGTTAGATACGGATTTTTTTAGTAGTTTATTAAAAAACAATTAGTTTATTTTTGCCAGTACGCTTCGCTTCATATAATGCTCGATCTGCTCGAGAATAGATTGCTGTACTTCCTTCGTAGTTGTGGCTGTCCACGGTGTGATTGAATGCAGTCAATCCAATAGAGGTGGTAATTCCAATCTGCTGTTCATCCGTAGTATGAAATGTACTTTGGCTTAAACGATGCCGGAAACTCTCTAGTTGCTTCGTTGTTTCTTCCACGGAAAGAAAACTAATATAGGCAAATTCTTCCCCACCAATTCGATAGATTTCACCCTTTTCAGATAATAACTCTTGCCGCAATATTCTTGAAAAATAGTTTAAAACGAGATCACCAGTATGATGTCCATAACGATCATTAATTATCTTAAAATTATCAATATCCATGATAGCTAGACAAAACGTACTTGTTTTATTTTGAAAAGCAATATTTAGATCATTGATAAACATACGACGGTTATATAATGTTGTTAAGTGGTCAGTAACAGATCCGGTTCGATACAGCGTCATGGTTGATTCCAGAGAAACAGCCATATTAACAATCAGAACAGTTACTAAAAAAATAAGATTGAAAATAATAAAATAAATAGCAAGATTGATTAATTTTTGCTTTTGTAAAATAGGGAAAAAATAAATTGAAAAAATGCTAATTCGAGTAATAAAAAAAACAACGATAAAATAAAAAATAGAGCTTTTTAGAGAAAGGCTATTCTTCTTAATTAGAATACAGACAAGTAAAAGAAAAACAGTCAAAAGAGCGTTGTTGAGATATTTAATGAGATCGTTACCATCAGCTAGAATATATTCCAATGTTTTTCCAACGATTAAAACACCTGTTACAATTTCACCTAAGTAAATACTGCCATAAATGACTGAAAAAAAGATTGCAACATAGCGCATATCAATATTAATGGCGGAAGAAACTATAATTTGATTACTGGATAAAACAAGTGCTGAACTACCAATAAAAATTCCAAATAATCCAGTTTTAATATAGGTAAGAGATTGTGAATCTGTTGATTTGGTTGTGAAATTTTTTCTATTTGTGTTTTTAATGCCTAAAAAATAACAGCTCAAAGCTGTACTTACAATTAAAGAAAAATTAATAATGATTTGATTTAAGATAGATAACATACTAGAATTCACTCCTAAAAATGATAGTTTGTACAAAACTAAACGCTATGTATAATAAGAGTTTTCATCTTAGTATAGCACAATAAAAAATGAAAAAAAGATTAAAATAACAAAAACAACATTTTATATTAATTAGAAATGTAAAATAGAGACAATATAGTGTATATATTTGTGATTTATTTTTCAAAATAGCAAGCAATTGTAACGATTTTAAGTATAGATAATAAGAAGAAATTTTTTGAAATGTTAGAATGAATGAAACTAAAAGTTGAATTGGATACGGATATGCTATAATAGAACTAAGAAAAATTTGGAGGTGTGGGTTTCTACCCAGTATGATAATTGTTATTAGTTTTTTTATCATTTTTTTATTAATTGCAGCAACGGCTTTATTTGTAGCTGCTGAATTTGCCCTAGTAAAAATAAGAGCAAGTCGTTTAGAACAGATGGTTACGGAAGAAGTAAAAAATGCGCATTTAGCAAAACGGGTTCATGAACATCTGGATGCCTACCTATCGGCCTGTCAATTAGGGATTACGTTGACTTCATTAGCTTTAGGTTGGATTGGAGAATCAACTGTTGAGGCAGCGATTCACCCGGTTTTTGTTTGGCTGAATGTACCAGAAGCACCCACTAAAATCATAGCTTTTGCGATTGCTTTTTCAATTATTACATTCTTTCATGTAGTAGTGGGTGAATTAGTACCAAAATCTTTTGCTATCGCTAAAACAGAAGGGGTTGTCTTGGCGATTGTTAAGCCATTGCATTTATTTTATAAAATTATGTACCCATTTATTTGGGCATTAAATAGTTCAGCTGCAGGTGTTTCAAGAATGTTAGGCTTTGAATTTGCTGGTGAGGGTGATGAAGCCCATAGTGAAGAAGAGCTTCGTTTAATTGCTTCTGAAAGTTACAAACATGGGGATATTAATCAATCGGAGTTACTATATCTAAATCGAATTTTTGATTTTGACAATCGCTTAGCCAATGAGGTCATGATTCCTCGTCAAGAAATGGTTGTCATGCGCGCAGATATGACGGTTGCTGAGGCAGCTGAGTTATCGTTAGATGAGCAATTTACTCGTTATCCTGTCATGAAAGATTCTAAAGATGATATTATTGGCGTGATTAATTCACGTGATTTATTCAATGTTTTTGTTAGAAAAACATTAGCACCAACAGATTCAATTGAGTCTTTGATTCAGCCTATTTTACAAGTGATTGAAACGGTTCCGATTAGCGATCTATTAGAGAAGATGCAAAGCGAGCAACGTCATTTAGCAATCTTGCTAGATGAGTACGGTGGAACAGAAGGCTTAGTTACTGCAGAAGATATTTTAGAAGAAATCGTTGGTGAGATTAGAGATGAATTTGATGATGATGAAGTTCCCGACGTTCAAAAAACTAGTGCTACAAGCTATCTTGTTTCAGGTAAGGTCTTATTAGAAACAGTTGAAAAGCTAACAGGAGTAAAATTTGAAGAAGATACAAGTATTAATACAATTGGTGGATGGGTTTTGAATCAGAAATACGATGTGGTTCAAGGAGATCAATTTGACTATGAGAATGTGCAAATAAAAGTCATTAAATTGGATCAACATACAGTACAAACACTAGAAATTAAGCTAAATACTATAACAAATGAATAATATAATATTTAAAGTATGAGATAAAATTGTTTTTTAATTTTATCTCATACTTTTTTTGAATAACAAATATCAACATTTGTAAAATTATATATAACAAAAAATTTACTTTAAAATTCAAAATGATGAGAAATAATAAAAAAAATGGAAAAGTATATCTGTGGTAGTATGTTAGTGAATAAAGAAACGCTAATTATTATAGCGTTTTTACAAAAAAAGGGAGAGATGATTATGTTTGAAAGAATTAAAGTATTAATACTGTCATTTGTTTTTATGTTGTTTTTAGTTGGAGGAGGACACCTAGTTCAGGCTGGAGATACAGTTAATCCATCAGAATATGTACCAGCAGTGAATCTGATAACAACAGAGGGAGAAGCTGTTGATTTACCAAAAAAGGTGAATGTCTCAGATGCCAATTATAATCTAAGTTTAGAAAATGTTACTTGGGAATCAATGGATTCTGTTATTTTTAATCAAGCAGGAACATATGAGGTTAACGGGATAACTGCGAGCCAAAAGAAAGCAACTACTTATATAACGGTCTATTCTAAAGAACAAACAATTAATATATCCGCAATTGGTGATAGTATTACGTATGGCATGAACGTTGAAAATGTTGGGATTAATTCTTATCCAAAACAGTTGAATTACCGTTTAGGCAATCAATACAATGTAGTTAATTTTGGGAATTCTGGCAAAACTTTATTGGAGACCGGAGATGATCCATATATTCGTACAGGAGAATATACTCGTAGTTTAGTTTCTAATCCTAATGTTGTTGTGATTCAATTAGGTACAAACGATAGTAAATATTTCAATTTTGCCAAAATTGATAACTATATAGAAGATTACCTGAAGTTAGTGAAGAACTATCAAAATTTACCAACTAAGCCAATTATTTATATTTCTTTACCACCGAAAGCATTTAGTAGTGCATATAGTATTAGTCAGCAAAATATAGAACAAATTTTACCTAAAATTGTTGAAGTTTCACAAAAAGCGGATCTACCTGTATCGATTATTGACAATCAAAGCGCAACATTAGAAGCATCTAGCTTAATTCCTGATGGCGTACATCCGAATGCTAAAGGTGCAGCATTAATTGCAAATAATGTTTACCATACACTTAAAGGTGAACCGAGAGAATTGACTGGAAAAACGGCTGTAACAGAATACGGAAGAACGTATGGTGCTATTAATAGTCAAGAAATAACTGGTGGGAAAAATCTTTATCTTTCTGGAATGGCGCATAACAGTTGGGTATCATATGAAAATGTGAATTTAGATGCTAATCTTGGAGCAATCCAACTTTTTGCAGCAGTCCCATATGCTGAAACAAAAGTTACAGTTCGTTTAGATAGTGCAACTGGTCCGATTATCGGTGAACAGATGCTAACTCAAACAGCCAATAATTCAACTTGGAATTTCCATACAATTCCTGTTGAAAAAGCAACAGGAAATCATACCGTTTACTTTACATTTACGAATGAAAAAGTAACAGATATGAATTATGAATTAGTTCGTTTAAGTGGAATTGATTTTAATTATGATCCGGAAAAACCAGTTGAAGCTGCATCAGCTGCAGAATTGGAAGCATTATTGGCATCAGGTTTGACGAATATTAAATTAATTGGGAATATTACATTAACTAAAAATTTGTTTCTTAATGCAGATACACGTATTGATTTAAATGGCTTTCTATTAAATGCAGATAATTACTACCTAACTAAAAATGAAAGTATCAATATGCGCACGAATTTGACTATTTTCAATGGCTCAGTCACTGGTAGAAATAGCTATGGGGCAATTTTTATTAATGATTCAGAAAACCTGAATTATGGGATGACTATTGAGATTAGCGATGTGAATTTTAATGGTGTTTTATTTATTCGGAATAATGTAAAAGATGCAGATGTAACATTTGATGGTCATAATGAAGTCAGAACAACGACTGGAAGCAATGTTTATGCTAGAAATATCACAATTAAAGCGGGTGCATATTACTATGGATCAACGGAGGGCGGCGGTTCATCTAATGAAAGTGGTTCAACCGTTTTCACTCTAGGAACTTCACAAACAGATAAACTTTTAACAATTGAACATGATGCAAAAGTTGAGCTTTATCCTGGCAATAGTGGGACTGGTTATGGTCAAAATGCAGTTTATGGTTTCTCTAAAATTAGTGTTGGTGAGAATGCAACATTCATTGCTAAAGGCGAGCGTCCAATGCTACGTACGGAATATACTGTGACAAATGCTCAAGTAATAGGGCAAGCAGGTTCAACAGTAGACTTACAAACAAACGATGCTGTGGAAGGAATTTCTTTCTCTTATGGAATTGACTACACTTTTAATCAGATGAAATACTTGAATTTAGAAAGCAAACAGATAAATAAATATTCATTTATGTATGCCTATAGAACGAGTTCAATCCAAATAATTGGGAATGACAGTGTCATGTCTGTTTGGAATAAAAATCAAAATAGTAGTGTAACAGAGCCTAACGCAAGCTGGATATTTAATAATTTTACGTTATCGAACTTTACCAATAGTAACAATATGGGAACCGTCTCATCGGATTCAGACGTATTAAAGAATCAATTTGCTACAATTAATAATTATAACCGTATTTTAGTAGAATCTGCTAATCCTTCAAAATAATTAAATTTAAATAACACTGACCTCCAAAACTAGCTTTTGGAGGTCTCTTTATATTGCGATAAATTAAGTTGGTTTAATAAAGCAAACGCCAGAGATAAAATGTTGCGTAGGCTTCCCAATTTGTCCAAGCTTTAGCGTAATGAAGAATAGTTGTTTTAGTAGGCTTATCAGGCAAATTTAGACTAAATTTAATCGCATTTATAAGGCCGATATCATCAACTGGAAAGGCATTTGGGAAACGCAGACACCGCATTAAAACATAATTAGCAGTCCAAGGTCCAATGCCACGAATCTTAATCAAATTTCTTTCACAGGATTGGAAATCAGCAAGACTTAAAAGTTTTTCTTTTGATAATTCTCCTGAAGCAATCAGATTTGCAACACCAATTAGATAGTCACTTTTTCGACTAGATAGCTGTAATGAAGCCAAGTCAGAAGGGAGCAATTTTGCAATTTTTTCAGCAGTTGGAAAGGCCCAATAGAGTTGCCCACCAAAGTTTAACGAAGTCCCATATTGTTGAATAAATCGTTGTTTTAATGTGTACGCAAAGGTTAAATTAATTTGCTGTCCAATTATACCCCAAGCCAAGGCTTCAAATAAATCAGGAATACCAATCAATCGTAACCCATAAAATCTCTCAGTAGGTTCTTGAAGCAAAGTGTCCTGTTTTGCCAGAGTGTAAAAGGGAGCTAAATTAGTTTTTAAATCAAACCACTGTTGCAGATAGTCAATAATTTCTGTAGGATTTTTTAGTGTCTTCTCTGGATTCAATGAAGTGACTTGTAATAAATGGGCTTCATGATAAGCGATAGCTACTAAGACAGGTCCTGTACTTGTAGGAATTATTCTACGAATAGTTTGATTCTCAATACGATATAAGCATTCATTTGTTTCACTCATTAAGTAGGATAAATTGATCTGATAATCAAACTCTTGAGGCAAATGAATCTGAATTAATGTGGTTTCTTCCATACACTAAATCTCCTTTGAAAATTTTCTGAGGGTGTATCTGAAAACAGTCGCTCGTGTAGTTTTCAGGTATACCTTAGTCTTAGTATACAAAATTCATCTATGTCGTTTCTTTTCAAATCTTGCTTTTATAGCCGTGCATTCTTTTTTTTAATAGAATTTACAAGTATACTGTTGGTATACAAGTCGTCGTTAAAAGGAGTGATTAAGTGGGAAATAATTTGACGGATGAACAATGGCAAGGTGTCATTACTAATAATGCAACATACGATGGTCAATTTTTTTATGGCGTCCGAACTACTAAAATATTTTGTCGTCCTTCCTGTAAATCTAGAGCTCCAAAACGTGAAAATGTTGAGTTGTTTCACTCAAAAGAGGAAGCACTTGCGGCAGGATTTAGAGCATGTAAAAGATGCAAATCTGGCGGAGAAAAAGTTCCAGATGATGAATGGACCTTTCAGATTAAGGCGTATTTAGAAAACAATTATAACCAGTCAATCACCTTAGAAAAAATTGCGGAAGAATGTCATGGAAGTCAGTATCATCTACATCGAGTATTTAAGCGACAAACAGGAACCACACCGTTGGAGTATTTGCATCACATTAGAATTCAACAAGCACAATATTTATTGAAGGAAAGTACGGTTTCCATTTCAAAAATTGCAGAACAGGTAGGAATTCCCAATAGTGGACAATTTGCTACATTATTTAAAAAAGTCGTTGGCGAAACACCGAACCACTATCGCCAACGCGTAATTAGAGAGGAGTCAGGTCTATGAAGCAAGAGAATCAGATTTATTGGGAGCAGCTAACTTTGCCAAAATGGCAATTGATTGTGGCGGCAACAGACACAGGTATTTGTTTTATTGGTAGCAACTATGGCGAAATTACAGAACTGGAAAATTGGATAGCACGAAAACGACCCGCTAGCGATTTGATTAGAGAGGCTAGCAAATTAACGCTTTATTTTGAAATGTTAGCCAACTATTTACAGGGAGAACAACAATCCGTTGATTTACCGTTAGATGTTCAAGGAACAGTTTTTCAAGAAGAGGTTTGGCGTGCGTTGACTGAAATTCCATATGGGCAAACGGTAACCTATTCAGAAATTGCTATAAAGATTGAGCGACCAGACGCTGTTCGAGCTGTTGGTACGGCTATCGGAGCCAATCCCGTTTTGATCTTAATTCCCTGTCATCGTGTATTAGGAAAAAATCGAAAGCTCACAGGCTATCGGGGTGGATTAGCGATGAAAAAAGACTTGTTAGGCTTAGAGAAAGGCAGTTAATTAAGCGAAAAGGATAAGAATACTGTATCGATCCTCAAAAGTTAGACTTAAAAAATCTAATTTTTGGAGGTCTTTTTGTATGGAAAAATATAGTACAGAATTTAAGATGAAAGTTATACAAAACGATTTAAATGGAAAATGTTGAAGGAAGAATTTAGCTGAAAAACAAATATTCATAGTGTCGCAAGCGATTTTGAGGTGATGAATAAAGAATTAGAAAATTTAATGACTCCTACAGAATTGGGAGATAAAGTCAAATGAAAAATAGAACTGTAGAAGAAGCAACGTATGAACTAAGAAAGATTACGGAGCAATTAGATGATAATAGACGTGCTTTTACAGAACATTATCGCAAGAAAGAGGATGTTGCCACTATTTTCCAAGAAGTGACTGATTCTTTTCACGAGGACAAAGAGATTTGGAAAGAGGGAGAAAATCAAGATAGTGAACAGATGGTACCATCGTTGTCTGGAGATTCTGAGGAAGCATAGTCAAAACTTCAATATGAATTTTCAATGTTAGTTTATGAAGTATTGAAAAAGTTAGACTATGCTATATTATCTTACGGAAAAGGAAATGAAAAAATAGAAGGATTGAGATTTTCTGACGATGTAGTTTTATTTGGTCCTGATGCTACAGTATACGATTTACTTTATAAAGATGTTTTAGATGTTACTCCATAAGGTTTGGGCTATTTATTCTGTTCCAAAATTTTTTTGGTCACTACATACTCAGTTTTGTTTTTTTATTTTGCATAATAATAGAAGAAGGAGTAAACTAGCTGTATTTGATAAAATGTATAAATTGTCACAAAATTAACTGAAATCTCACTTTTTCATAAAAATAGTTGGCAGTTAAGCAATACTGTGGTAGGATTTTAAGGGATACTTATCTTTGTGAAATTTAAATTATTATCATGAATATTTGTCGTTTTTAAAGTGAAAAATACTTACGAGGTTAACGCATTTTTTCGTTAATTAAGTTTGTGAAAAAAACAGTCCGTTAAGAAGGATTTGTAAACAGAGAGGAAGGTTTAAATGATTGAACTGATTGCAACAGCTGAATCAATGAACCAAGCAAAGGCTTTAATTGAAGCAGGAGTGAATACGATTTATCTAGGTGAGGATTTTTATGGATTGCGTTTGCCGGGATCCTTTACGCTAGAAGATATTAAGGAAATAACCGAGTATGCCCATCAAGAAGGCGCAGCGATTTGTGTAGCGGTCAATGCGATTTTACACAATGACCGGATTGATTTTGTTGGTCCTTATTTACAAGAATTGGCGCAGATTGGTGTGGATCGAGTGGCTATTGGGGATCCCGGAGCGATTCATGTATTGAAGTCGTTAGAATTGGATTTACCGTATGTCTATGATGCTCAAATCATGGTAACTAGTGCCAAGCAAGTGAATTTTTGGGTGAAGCGTGGTGCAGCAGGAGCTGTTTTAGCGCGTGAATTGCCTTATGATGAATTAAAAATTATGGCACCAAAAGTCGAAGTACCGATGGAGATTTTAGTTTATGGAGCCACTTGTATCCATCAATCAAAACGTCTACTTGTTGAAAATTATTTTAACTTTATTGAAAAACCAGAAGACACATCTAAAGAGCGAGGTCTGTTTATTTCTGAACCGAAAAAAACAGAGACACATTATTCGATTTATGAAGATTTAAATGGCACACATATCTTTGCTACGAATGACTTAAACTTATTGCCAGAGTTAGAAAAGTTGCAAGAACTTGGCTTAACTCAATGGAAATTAGATGGGATTTTTACAGCAGGTGAGAATTTTGTAGAGATTGCCAAGATTTTTATAGCAGCAAAAGAAGCGTTGTTAGCAGGAACATGGTCGCCAGAGTTGATGGAGCAATTCACTCAACAAGTAATTGACTTACACCCGGCTAATCGTGAATTAGATGAAGGATTTTTTGTCATGGATCCAGATGATGTTAAATAATTGAAGGAGCAAACTAAAATCATGAGAACAATACTAAAAAAACCAGAAGTTTTAGCACCCGCTGGAACGTTAGAAAAATTAAAAACGGCTATCCATTATGGAGCCGATGCAGTTTATATTGGTGGAGATGCCTATGGCTTAAGAAGTCGCGCTGGTAATTTCAGCTTTGATGAGATGCGTGAAGGTGTCGCCTTTGCTAAAAAATACGATGCTAAAGTGTACGTTGCGGCAAATATGGTGACCCATGAAGGAAATGAAATTGGAGCTGGTGAATTCTTTAGAACCTTACGTGATCTAGGAATTAGTGCGGTAATCGTATCAGATCCAGCTTTGATTGAAACTTGTGCGATGGAAGCACCAGGTTTACCCATTCATTTATCAACCCAAGCTTCAGCAACAAACTATCAAACGTTGGAATTTTGGCGTAATGAAGGTTTAGAACGAGTTGTGTTAGCTCGTGAAGTTGGCATGGATGAAGTGAAAGAAATTCGTGAAAAGACTGAAGTTGAGATTGAAGCCTTTATTCATGGAGCGATGTGTATTTCTTATTCAGGACGTTGTGTGTTATCCAATCATATGTCTCAAAGAGATGCCAATCGTGGTGGTTGTTCGCAATCTTGTCGTTGGAAGTATGATTTATTCGATATGCCAATTTCAGGTGAGCGTGAATCCTTGGTTGGCGGACAACCGTTGGAAGAATTTTCAATGAGCGCAGTAGATATGTCCATGATTCACCACATCCCTGAATTAGTTGAGAACGGTGTTGATAGCTTGAAGATTGAAGGACGAATGAAATCAATTCATTACGTTTCTACAGTGTCAAATGTATATCGTCAAGCAATTGATACGTATTGCGCGGATCCTGATAATTATGTCTTTAGACAAGAGTGGGAAGATGAGCTATGGAAAGTGGCGCAACGTGAGCTTTCTACTGGGTTTTATTATGGTGTCCCAACGGAAGATGAACAATTATTCGGCAAACGTCGCAAGATTCCGGCATATGGTTTTATTGGTCAGGTTTTAGAGTACGATCCAGAAACTCAGATTGCTACTATCCAACAACGCAATAACTTTGGTGTTGGCGACGATGTTGAGTTCTACGGTCCCGGGTTTACTCATTCTCACCAAGTCATTGATGTCTTATGGAATGAAGACGATGAACCTATCGATCGCGCGCCTAATGCCATGATGACAGTCAAAACAAAAGTAACTACACCGGTTAAACGTTACGATATGATTCGTAAATTACGTTAATAAAAATGACTGAGTTTCTGTGAACAGGGCAGAAATTCAGTCATTTTTTAGTTTTTATTTGTTAAATAATATGTAACTTTATTCTACAATCAATTTTTTTGTCTTTAAGTTTCTTTTAAGTTAGCCAGTGTATAGTTCTAGGTAAGTTAAGAAATCTACTAAACTTTAGGAGCTGACAGCAAATGGACGAAGAACATCAAGAAACAATACAAGCCGAGGAAACACCGATATATTCTGTACCAAACCAACCTAAAAAGCAATCATGGTGGACGAAACTAAACCAAAAAATAGTTGGATTTAGTCTGACTTTTCTACTGATTGGCTTTCTTGGAGGTTATCAAGTATCAGGTATGAATACAGGAAAATACAATACTCCAAATACCAACGAAGCCCAACAAACAAACGGAAATATGCACCAAGGTGGAAGTCCAAATAATGGAGAGACACCGCCTGAACGACCAGATGTTACTAGTGGAGCTAGTGAAAATCAAGAGGATGGAACCTTAACCGATGACGATTCTTCTACAAGTAAGAATAAAAATACAACAGGCACTTCCACGAATAAAAGTACAAATCAAACTGAGGATGGTATTTTATAAATAGGTAGGCTAAAATCAAGAAGGGAATTTAACCCAATTGGTTTTAGCTTTTTTTAAATAAATATTTCCTCATTTACTAAAAAAAAAGCATTGATTTTATTTTAATTATGTTATACTTGTAGCATTGTTTGCTAATGCTAAATGGAGGATTGTCACATGTTAAAGAAGAATCATGCAATCTGGCAGGAAACGCTAAAAGTAGCGTTGCCCCTTTGCTTAAGCTATATCCCAGTTGGACTGGCTTGCGGTGTACTGCTACAAAAAGTCGGATTTAATGGCTTTTATACTGCACTTATCTCGTTTTTTGTCTTTTCTGGCGGAGCCCAGTTTTTAGCGGCCGCTATGTTAGTTGATGCAACGCCGATTGCCTCGATTATCTTAATGACCTTGTTTTTAGAATTACGCTATATCTTATTGAGTTCGAGTTTATCGACCTTTATAAAAAAAGAGAAAAAGGGCTTTATTTCCATTTTTACTCGAACGATTAATGATGAAAATTATGCTGTCAATTACTTAAAATTTTCAACTGATAAAAATTGGACTAGTCGTAAAGCATTAATGGTGAATCGTTATTCTTTAGCCTCATGGTTGCTGAGTAATGTTGCTGGAACGATGCTAGGTTCAGTGATTCCTTTAGAAACACATATAGTTGATTTTGCTTTAACGGCAATGTTTATTTATATGTTTACCATGCAGTTACAAAATAAACTGATTATCTTTGTTGGACTATTTTCAGGTGTACTATCAGTCGTAACGATGTTGCTTTTTCAAAGCACAATTGGTTTAATCTTAGCTACAGTGATTGCTTCCCTAACTGGTTATTTTATTGAGAAAAAAATAAAGTTAACCAAACTTCCTGAAAAGCCGATGTTACGGGATAGTAAGCCTTTTGAAACGGAGGTTCCCACTACTCATGAATAATCAATTTTTACTTTTAATTCTAGGCATGTCAGCTGTGTCCTATTTACCACGAGTGGTGCCAATGATGTATTTTTCTAAACGTGAGATTCCTCAATGGTTTCAAGATTGGATGAAATATGTACCAGCAGCTTTATTTGCAGCTTTATTTTTTAAAGATGTTTTTATTGTCGAACATCAGCTGAGCTTGTTAGCGAATATGAAAATTATTGCTGCGGTTATTGTTATGGGCGTAGCGTATAAAACTAAATCAATGGGCCTTTCTGTAATTGCGGGATTGGGTTCGATTATCTTATTGTCATTTGTTTTTTAATTGAATAGCAAAAGAGCTGATTATCGGAATAGTGATAATCAGCTCTTTTGTTTATATAGATGGGTATTTGATAGTAACTTTCAATTGATATCTTTTTTTACGAGAGGTGCGATAATTGCAGGGAGGTATAAAAAATAATTTTTAACTGTCTATTTTATTAGATATTGGATATAATTATAGTGAAAGATAAAAAGAGTATCAAAGTAAAAAAATAAAGAGACAGTATCGGTTATCTCTAATAACGATGAAGCAATGGTGATTATCTTTTCAAGAGATCATCAAGAGTTAGTCAGTTTAACTACTTATTATTCAAGGAGGATTAATTTGTGTCTTATCAAGAAATCTTATTTCCATTTTTAGGCGGTTTAGGAATTTTTTTATTTGGAATGAAATATATGGGGGATGGCCTACAGAAGTCAGCAGGAGATTCTTTAAAAGAAATTCTAAATACCTTCACATCCACGCCACTAAGAGCCGTTTTAGCTGGTTTGATTGTAACCGCTATTATTCAAAGCAGTTCGGGGACAACCGTCTTAACCGTTGGATTAGTTAGTGTTGGGTTTATGTCGTTGCGCCAGGCAATCGGCGTTATTATGGGAGCAAATGTTGGAACAACGGTGACCGCGTTTATTATTGGATTTAATCTAGGTAATTATGCTTTGCCTATTATTGGAATCGGTTCGATTTTACTTTTCTTTTCAAAAAGAGAGAAGGTAAACAATATTGGTCAGATTCTATTTGGTTTTGGTTGCTTATTCTATGGATTGAAGCTAATGGGAGCTGGAATGGCACCACTAAGTCAGTTGCCACAATTCTCAAAATTAATGATTGAGGTTTCTCATTTTCCAATTTTAGGTGTAGGAATTGGGACACTATTGACTATGGTTTTGCAGAGTTCCAGTGCGACTATTGGGATTTTACAGCAATTATATAGCCAAGGAAGTTTAGCGATGGGTGCGGTGTTGCCGATTTTATTTGGAGATAATATTGGAACGACGATTACAGCGGTTATTGCATCGCTAGGGGCTAGTGTTGCGGCTAAACGTACGGCTGCCTCACATGTTGTTTTCAATCTAGTTGGTGCAATTATTTTCACATTATTATTAACACCTTTTACTGCGGTTGTGGTAAGTATTGCCAATTTATTTCAGTTAAATCCAGCAATGCAAATCGCGGTAGCCCACGGTTTATTTAACGTTTCAAACTTACTCATTCAATTCTGGTTCATTGATAAAATCGAATTATTGGTGAGAAAAATTGTACCAGGAAAAGATAAAAGTATTGAATTTAAAGCGTCTAATTTAAATGAAGCAATTATTCAAAGTTCACCTGTTTTAGCCTTAAGCCAAGCTAAGATTGAGTTGTTGCAAATGGGTGAGTATGTCATGGGGGCATTTGAATCAACGAAGGCCTATTATGAAAAACAAGATGACATGGATATGGAAAATGCCAATCAATACGAGAATGCTATTAATGATATGGATAATCGTTTAACAGAATATCTTGTTAAACTATCCGCGACGGAATTAACGATTTCAGAAAGTCATGAACAGACCATGATGCTAGAGTTAACAAAAGATTTAGAACGGATTGGCGATCATTGTCGAAATATTACACAAAATATTAACGAAGCCATCAAGCTTGAGAAGAAACAAAAGGCAAAAGATAAAAAAGAAGGAAAAATTTCTCATCGTGATACTGTAATTCTATATGATGAAGATTTGGTCGATTTATTTGAAAAAGTTTTAAAAAATATTCGAGATTCCTTAATTGCTTTTGAAAATGATGATCAAGAAATGGCTGCATATATGTTGGAGCGCGAAGAACAGATTGATCAGATGGTAAAACTGCTTAGGAAGAAATATATTTCAATTATGAATAGTGGGAAAGGTCGAGCAGCTGACGGTGTTTTATTTATCGATACGGCTTCCAATCTAGAAAGAATGAGTGACCGCACAATTCATATTGCTAAGTATGTTCTAGGTGAACGCTATGGAACAGAGACTATCTCAATAGAACAGTCGGTAAATCCGATTATTCAGCAATAAAAAAACGGTCATTAAAAATATAAACTTCTATTCTGGCTTTTAAAATCCTGATAGAAGTTTTTTTGCGTTTATGCAAGAGAGCGCTTTGATAGTTAGAATACAGTATACTAAATTAGATTTTAAGTAGAAAGCATCTTCAATTTGATTCAATAGTATTTCTATCATGAAATTAAAAAAATTGTCGCAATAGATTTCTGAATCTATTGTAGTGCATCTTTTATTTAGATTTAAAAATCTTTTTTAAATTAGATAGTTTAAAGCAAATAAAAAAACCACTAAAGCTACTCAAAGCTAAAATGGAGGTAGTCTATTACCAATTACAGACGATGCTGTAATTTTGTTTTTTACTTTTTATATTGTATTTATGAGGTATAAACTTAGTATAACGAAGATTTATGAAGAAAGTGTGATGTCTGGTATAAAAAATTGTGAAGTTCCAGCTTTAAAAAAGAGACTATATGTATTAGGTCGATATTTATAAATACTCAATAGAAATGGTAGGCTGAATAAGTACAAATCGGAAAAGTGTGTGTGAACTAAACGAATACTAAAAATCAAAAAACCATTGTCTTATTTTTATTCAGAATAACGTATTTAGTCACATTGCTGTATGTGATCAAAATTAGTTTTTCTAATTCTGATTCAACTTTATTTTCAATCTTATACACAAAAGACGTTGCCACCCAATATAGGATTGTCAACAAAAGGATAGACAATCAGTTTTAGTAATAATCATCGGAATACTATTAGTTTTGTTTATTCTATAAAAAGAGGGGGACGTAAAATCAAAAATTTACGTTCCCTCTTTTTTAGTTATTTAAAGTTTAAATTCCATAACATAATCGTCCATAATATAGCCGCCACCAATATCCGCAACTTGTTCTTTGATGGTTTTAAAGCCCATTCGCTCATAGGCTGCAATTGATTTGGCATTATATTTATTAACCGTTAGCTGAATAGTAGCTACTTGATTTTCTCTTGCTGCTTTTTGGACTTTAGCGAAAACAGCTTTCCCTAATCCGTGTTGTCTGAAGCTAGAACGAATATAGAGCTTGCTTAAAAATAAATAATCAGGGAATAGTTGAAAACCTGTATAACCCGCCCATTTTCCATTAAGATCAATCAAGAAATAATCCAGTCCGTTTTGTAAATCTTGATAGATTTTTTCAGACGATTGTAAATTAGTCAGCATATATTCCACTTGTTCAGCACCAATAATTGACGTGTAGTGTTCTTCCCAGATTTCTCTAGCTAATGTATGAAGCAGCTCAGCATCTTCTTGAGTCCGTGCTTTTTTTAGTTGCATCAGTCAAAATCCCCCTTATTCTATAGAAAGAAAATGTGGCAGAAGAAGTTCTACCACATTTTCAGATTGTTTCTTCAATTAAACTAATTTAACTAATGAGTAATTTTTCTTACCTTTACGAATTAAGATAAAGCGTTCATCAAATGAATTTTTTGGAGAAGCAACAGCTTCTACATCTTCAACTTTTTCACCATTCATAGAAATGGCACCATTCGTGATATCTTCACGAGCTTGACGTTTTGAAGGTTCAATTCCTAAATCAACTAACCAATCAACAATATTTTTTTCTTCTTTAGGTGCTTCAAAAGTTGGCATATTTCTAAAGCCTTCTTCGATTTCATCAGCAGTTAAGTTCTTAACATCCCCGGTAAATAAAGCAGCAGTAATTTTTTCAGATTCTTCTAACGCTTCTTTACCATGAACAAAGTTCGTCATTTCGCTAGCAAGTGTTTTTTGAGCTTCACGTTTGTGAGGTTCAGTTTCAACTTTTTCAGCTAATGCTGTAATTTCTTCTTGTGTTAAGAAAGTGAAGAATTTCAAGTATCTCACAACATCACGATCATCTTGGTTTAACCAGAATTGGTAGAATTCAAATGGTGTTGTTTTTTCAGGATCTAACCAGATTGCGCCACCAGCAGTTTTACCAAATTTAGTACCATCAGCTTTTAGCATCAATGGAATTGTTAAACCAAAGGCTTTTGCTTCAGAGCCTTCTTTTTTACGAATTAAATCTAATCCAGCAGTGATATTGCCCCATTGATCGGCACCACCAATTTGTAATTGCACATCATGATTTTTGAAAAGGTGCAAGTAGTCCATTGATTGTAGGATTTGGTAAGTAAACTCAGTAAATGAAATCCCAGTATCTAAACGACTTGAGACGATATCTTTCGCTAACATTGTATTAATATTGAAGTTTTTACCAAAATCACGTAAGAAATCAAGTAATGTTAAATCATGTGTCCAATCGTAGTTGTTTACCATTGTGACATCATCATTACCACCAAAATCAAATAAATTTTGCATTTGAGCCGTTAAGGCATCTACGTTTTGTTGAACTTGTTCCATTGTTTGTAATTGACGTTCTGATGTACGACCACTTGGATCGCCGATTGTTCCAGTTGCGCCACCGATTAAGATGTAAGGATGGTGACCAGCTAATTGAAATCTTTTCATCATCATAAAGGGAATCAAGTGACCGATATGCATACTATCGCCAGTCGGATCTACTCCACAATATAGAGAAATACTCTTTGTATTTACAAGCTCTCTTAAGCCTTCAGCGTCTGTTTGTTGGTTAATGGCATCGCGCCATTGTAATTCATCAATAATGTTCATTTTTCCTCACTCCTTCTATATATTAGAAAACAAAAAGCCCTATAAAACCAACTAATGTTGATTTCATAGGGACGAATTCACCGTGTTACCACCCAAATTGTATTCCGCTCAACTATAAATGCTTGAAACGTAGAATACCACTCATAACTAGATATCGATAGTTAAACGCTTGAGGTTAGTCAAGGGACTCCAGAGTGTACTTCGCGAATAGTTGTATGTGCTAGATCTCACCAAACTCTAGCTCTCTAAAAACAGGGACAACCTGCTACTGCGCTCGTTCATAGTCAATTTATTTATGAGATTGACCAAAGTATAAGCCAATAAAAAATCTTTGTCAACTACCAAATTTATTTATGAGAAGGACTGAGCATGAAAAAACTTTATGAAAACAAGTCATATTCAGCACTTTAAAGGACAAAAGAAAAATTATTTTTTTAAAATTTAATTTAAAATGAGAAGGAAGTAACAATTCGCGAATATAGCGCTATTTTTTTGTTATAATAGTGGCAATAAGCACGGGAGTAGGAGGAAGCTACATGGAAGAAAATAAATATGACAATTCCGCTTTTTTTGAACAATACAGTCAGATGGATCGATCTATTAAAGGATTAGCTGGTGCGGGAGAATGGCATGCTTTTGAAAAATTAATGCCTGATTTTAAAGACAAACGAGTATTAGACTTAGGTTGTGGATTTGGCTGGCACTGTATTTATGCAGAAGAACATGGTGCCAGTTCCGTTATTGGAATAGATTTGTCAGAAAAAATGATTGCCGAAGCTAAAAAGAAAACCACTTCTAGTAGAATTCAATATAGTCAACAAGGGATTGGTGAGTTTGATTATTCAAAAAATCAATTCGATGTAGTCTTAA
This sequence comes from Carnobacterium gallinarum DSM 4847, assembly GCF_000744375.1. Classification (NCBI taxonomy): domain Bacteria; kingdom Bacillati; phylum Bacillota; class Bacilli; order Lactobacillales; family Carnobacteriaceae; genus Carnobacterium; species Carnobacterium gallinarum. The sequence continues at coordinate 1,427,916 of NZ_JQLU01000005.1, forward strand.
GTTCATTGGCTTTTCATTACTTAGAATCCTTTGAAGAAATTTGTCGACATGTTGCAAATTGCCTAGTTACTGGTGGAGATTTTGTCTTCTCAGTAGAGCATCCGATTTTTACTGCGGAAGGGCGACAAGATTGGACGTATGATGAAGCTGGAAATAGTTTGAATTGGCCGGTGGATCGTTATTTTATGGAATCTCAAAGAACAAGCATCTTCTTAGGTGAAGAAGTAGTGAAATATCATAAAACAATGACTACTTACTTAAATACTTTGCTTTTAAATGGATTTGAGATTACACAAATTGTTGAACCCTTGCCAGATGAAAGAATGTTAGATACAGTTCCGGGAATGAGAGACGAACTACGTAGACCAATGATGTTATTAATTGCAGCTAAGAAAAAATAGTAAGCGTCTTATCCTTTATGGTTTTATTAATAGAATATCATGACTTTTAAGAGATAATTTGATATAATCACCAAGAGTATTGCGGAACAAAGAGGGGTAAGAAGATAAGTTTCTGGAAGGGGTTTTGATTTTGCAGATAGATAAAATACGCGATCAAATGTTAGACCAATTTTTTGATGGTATTTTGGCATTAGAATCAAAAGAAGATTGCTTAGCGTTTTTCGATGATTTACTAACACTTAATGAAATAAAAACGATGGTGCAACGTTATCAAGTAGCAAAAATGTTATATGAAAAGAAGACATACAGTGTGATTGAAAAGGAAACTCATGCAAGTACAGCGACAATTGCTCGAGTAAAACGTTCTTTATTCGATGGAAACGATTCGTATGATATGTTATTCAAACGAATTGCAGCTACTAAAATGGACGTTACGGAAGAAGAAGAAACAGACTAAACTATTCTAAAATAGAAACTACTTTTAAAGACCAAGTTGGAAAACTGTCTTTTAAGAGTAGTTTTTTACTTTGTAAAATGAAAAAAATATTTTTTTTACACATCATTTTTTAATCACGTATGAAACTATTAAAAAAAAATGAATGTTAAATATGTGAATAATCAGGTGTTTTCAAGCAAAAAAGTATGAAACGAAAAATGTAATAGTTCTAATAAATAAAAAGATAGAATTCGTAGATAACGTTTATTTGTTTTCCTGATAACTGTGAGTATATTTTTTACGTGAAAATGGATAGATAGCCTTGTTATTTAATTTAATCAGAATTAGGGACTTTTTTTGTCGTCATTTAATTTAGCAAAAATTAAAAAGGAAAATTTAAATTAAATAATGAGCATGAATGAATAATATAACAAGTATTTTAAATTTTACTAATGATGTTTTATTCTATCAAGCGAAACTTTTTTTAAGAAATAAATAGTCTATCACTTAGATTGTTGAATTGTTTGTAAAATGAGAATAATTAAAAAGAGTATATAATAGGTTGTTTTTCAACCGTTTACAATAACATGTATGCTATAATTAGGAAATAAGAATAGGAGGTTGATACTACTGAAAGAAATTTATCTTTTTTTATTAGGAATAATACCTATCTCTAAATTAAAGTTGGCTAAAATCGTTTATATGATGAGTTTTGCAAACAATGATGGAGAATTGATAGAAACATTAAGCAAAGAATATAAAGAAGAATTAGTCCTTTTTTACACGATGAATACTTATGAATACGCAAAAAAACTTGAAAAAAAAGGTGTCCGAATTTATCCATACCGCAAGTCCTTTTTATTATTATTCAATGGCATTTCCTTTTTTAAGAATGCAAAAATTATACTAGTAGACAATTATTTCCCTGAATTGGTGTTATCAAAGAAAGCAACACAATATGTAATCCAACTTTGGCATGCAAATGGTGCAATCAAAAAATTTGGTTGGGAAGCTAGTGACACTCAGCAACGAAGTCTCAGTGATCAAAGAAGATTTCAAAAAGTCTATGATAGTTTTACCAATGTAGTTGTTGGTTCAGATGAAATGGCAAAAATAGTTCTACGCAGTTATCGATTAAACCCGCAAGTTATTCTCCCCTTAGGAATCCCCAGAACAGACACACTTATTAATAACACAAACAAAAATAGTGGCACGACGATTCTTTATATGCCGACATTTCGGTCAGATTGGAAGAGTTTAAAGGAAATTATTGATCAAGCCATCAGCGTTTTTGGAAAATTCCCTGAAAAAAATTTTTTAATTAGGTTACATCCAACGTTAAAACTAAAAAGCTCAGATGTCCGTTTACCTAATAACGTTAAGATAACATTTGATTTTTTATCGAATGTATTTAGTCAAAGTTGTCTGTTGATAACTGATTATTCAGGAGTAGTTTTTGACTATGTCTTACACAATAAACAAGCGAGTGTCATTTTTTATTGTCCTGATTTTGTACGCTATCAAGAAAATCCTGGTATTCAGTCTCAGTTTTTTTTAGAAAAAATTGGTCCAAAAACAGAGACTATAGAGGAGTTAGAGCAGGTTTTGAAATCGTTTGATGCTACAGTCTATCAAGATCGCTATACTCTTTTTGCCGCTAAATGGAATAAATACAATGATGGGAAAGCGCAAGAAAGATTGTTGAGCTATATTAAAGTGTTAGATCAAAAGAGGTGAGTGATTCAAATGGACACAGAGATAATCGGCGGCATTCCCGTTGATAATGTAACCTATGCCGAGATTTTATCAGATATGAAGCAATATATTGAACTGAATCAAAAAATGTTAATTACTAGTGTGAATCCACAAATTTATTTAGAAGCCAAAAAAAATGACTTGGTCAAAGCTTATATTGAAAGAGCAACTCATCGTATTCCTGATGGTGTTGGAATAGTGAAGGTTTCCAAATGGCATAAAGGAAAGATTCAAAAGAGAATTATTGGCTTGGAAGTGATGAATGACTGTTTAGAATTTGCCAATCAGCATGGACTGAAAATTTTTTTATACGGTGCCAAAAAAAACATCGTTGAAAATGCTAGTAAATCTATTCAAATAAGGTACCAGAATATCCAAGTTGTAGAGACGATTCACGGATATACGGTGATGAATGAGCAACAAATCGTCGATCAAATCAATAAAGTAAAACCTCATTTTTTGTTTGTAGCTTTAGGTTCCCCTCGACAAGAACTATTTCTTCATAGAAATGTCGATCAGATAGAAGCCAATGTCTTTTTAGATGTAGGTGGTACATTTGATATTTTAGGCGGGGCGACGAAAAGAGCTCCTGATTTTTTTATTCAACATAATTTAGAATGGTTATACCGATCGATTAAGTTGAAAAGATACTACCGAATTCTTCAAGTGTTTATTTTTTTATGGAAAGTATTTAAATTTACTTTTTTGGGGAAAATAACGAGAGTAAAAAAACATTTTAATGAAGCTGAGAGGAGAAAAAATGCTGAAGAAAAGCTGTGAATGGATATATCGGAGAATAGCGACTGTACTATTTAGGCTATTTGGTCGAAGAAATAAAACGGGTCTATTCTTTTTTGAAAGCTTTCATGGAAAACAATATAGCGGGAATCCTAAAGCAATCTATGAATATCTGAAGGAACACTATCCTGAATTTGAGTGTATCTGGGCAGTTAAAAAAGGGTATGAAGCTCCATTTAAACAAAATCAAGTTCCTTATGTCAGACGAATGAGCTTAAAATGGATGTATACAATGGCACGAGCACAATATTGGGTAGTGAATACAAGATTGCCTTTGTGGATGGAAAAAAGCAAGCATACGATTTATGTCCAGACATGGCATGGTACTCCTCTTAAAAAATTAGGGTTAGACATTCAGTCTGTTACGATGCATGGAACGAACACACGCAAATACCATAAAGATATTAAACAAGAATCGCTTCGTTGGGATTACTTAGTTTCTCCAAATCAGTACAGTACACCGATTTTTAGACGAGCTTTTAATTATGATGGCCCTGTTTTAGAGGAGGGGTACCCTAGCAACGATGTATTCATTCGTGAAGCAAAGAAACCTGTCTTAGGCGTGGAAATTAGACAGAAGCTAGGATTATCAACTGAAACACCGATTGTTTTATATGCTCCAACTTGGAGAGATAATCAGCATAATGGACATGGTGGCTATTCTTTTGAGAACCAGTTTCCCTTTGATGAGCTATTAGCTTTAGATCCAAGTCTTGTTATTTTGACAAGAATGCATTATTTAGTTGAGGATTCAGCTGATGAAGCAAGCGAGAATAGCCGAGTGTGGAATATGTCTAAGTATCCAGAAATTGCCGATTTATTTTTAATCGCAGATTATTTAATCACGGATTACTCAACAGTTATGTTTGATTTTCTTTTAATGGAAAAGCCTATTTTTCTATATATGTATGATTATGAAGTCTATAAACAAGAAATTAGAGGGCTTTATTTAACGAAAGAGGATCCATTACCTGGAAAAGTAGTTTTAACTAAAAGTGATTTAATCAGTGAATTTAGCCAAGCTCTAAAAACAGCTGATGGAACAAAATTCAGTCATAAACTTGATACATCTGCTTATGTGAAAAAAGAAGAAGCAACGTTTAACGTTATTAAAGCAATTATAGGAGGATGAAAATGAAACGAGTAATTACTTACGGAACATTTGATTTGTTACATTATGGTCATATTAACTTATTAAAAAGCGCAAAGGAGCAAGGCGACTATCTGATAGTAGCGTTATCTACGGATGAGTTCAACTGGAATGAAAAAAATAAGAAAAACTATTTTTCTTATGAAAAAAGAAAGCAGTTGCTAGAATCAGTTCGATATGTGGATTTAGTCATCCCAGAAAAAAATTGGAATCAAAAAGTAACAGATATGGAACGTTATTACATTGATACTTTTGTTATGGGAGATGATTGGCTAGGTAAATTTGATGAAACGCTAGCTGCTACAGGAGTGAATGTTGTTTATTTGTCAAGAACTCCAGAGGTTTCAACCACACAAATAAAAAATGATTTGTATGCACAAGAAGGAATCAAATAATGAATTTATTCTATAGTCGTTCGTATCAACAGTTTGAGAGAGATGGATTATTGTGGAAATATTTGCAGCAGTGCAGCGACAGAAAAGAAGAAAGTATTATTTTTGTCCCTTCTTTTAATCCTATAGATCAAAAGTTCTTGACACGCCAACTAGATAAGCAGCAGCTAGATTACTCGAGTGTTCGCTTATTCGATATGGTTGCTATGCTACAGTCAAAAAATGGTGAAACGAACATTGATGAGCTTATTTCATTAGAAACAATTCAAGCAATCGAATTAACGATAGCGAATCTGTGCTTGAATCAAAAAATAGATAGTGATTGCTTAGCGGATAATGGAATGATTTTAGAGCAGGATTCTAAAAAACAGGAAGCTTTTATGACGCAAAAGAGCTTAACTTTTGATCAAAGAATGATCGAACGTCATTTTATTAAGGGAAATTTGGTTTTGGAAAAAGTTTTTTCTAAAAATGATGACTTTTTCAGCAAGCGGGTTCTTTTTTCTAATCGAGAAGTGACATTAAGCTATAAGTTAGATTATTTATATTTAGTGACGATAATTTCTGAGGAGCAAAGGATCGATTATTATTTAAATGAACGTCAACAGATTATTATGACAAGGGATTTCAACAATAAGGATGAGAGAATTACGGATTTTACTACAATGAAAAGCTACGAGAAGCTAGAGTCTATAGTGCAGGAAATAATTGAAGAGCTATTTGTTACGTATGATATAAAAAATTTCTTTTTTCAAAAGGACAAAAATCAACCCCAAGTAAGATGTCCGGATGTAACCTACATTGAATGTTAAGGAGCGCATATGAGTACTATAAGATTAAAGGATATCCAAATTAAAAAGGGACTATATGATTGCCAACTGGAAGTTCCAGCTGAATATAGTTTAGCGGAAGATGTTCAAGTGGTTTTGAGCTTACGTGATAGTGCAATCTATATAATAAAACAAACTCAGTGGTTGACGGATGGAACGCTTTCTTTTTATGTGGATTCAAAAGAGTTAATTTCGGCTAGTTCTATTCCATTAAATAGGATAGAAGAGGAGTTTGTTTGGAATGTTAGTGTTATATTTGATGGAAATATGACAGAAAAAATCAGAGTTGGAAAAGGGATATTTCAAGAATTAACGGATAGAATTTTACTTATGGAGCATCAAAAGATTAGTCCATATTTTACTGTGAAAGACAATTTTTCGTTGCAAATGTCTAATGAATACGATTCTTGTTTAGTTTATTTAGAATCAACTTATTGGTTAGATAACGATCTTATATTAGAGGGTACCTTGATTCAGGAGTTGGGTAAAAAGGGACGTTGTGAGTTATTAATTAAAAAAAATGATCAACTGATGTACACAAAGGAATTTAGTATCCTTCAGAACAGACAACGATTTTCTATTCTCGTTGCAAAGGATGAGTTGATTAAACTTCCTAAGGGGCAGTATCATTTTTATATTCAAGTGACTGACGAGGAAATTAGTTATGAAAGTCAGTATTTGTATCTGGAAAAAGAGAAAAATCAAATTATGGCAAGGGATTCAGAAAAGTTGGGCCTTCAATTTAACAATGTTGGTAAGGTTATTCTTGCGGTAGATGAAATTAGTTCATTGGTTAAGGTGAAGCCTAGCCCAGTCTCTGATTTTTTTGAGAAGGCAGATAGATACATTCAAAGGAATAAACGAGAAAAGTTCAAAGCTATTTTCAATCAATATAAAAATCAACCTTTTAAAGAAACGACGTATATTTTTGAAAGCTTTGGCGGACGACAATATAGTGATAGTCCTAAAGTGATTTATGATGAGTTAATTAAAAGAAAACCGAATGCTACTATTGTTTGGAGCATCGATTCGGATTTTGAAAGAGAGTTTAAGAAATTTAAGATTCCTTATGTAATAAAAGGAACAAAAAAATGGGCAACTGCTTATGCCAGAGCGCAATTTTGGATTACGAATGCTCGCTTACCCTTATGGTTTTCCAAAAATCCTCATACTCATTATATTCAGACTTGGCACGGAAGTCCTTTGAAAAAATTAGGAGTAGATATTGATAAAGTTGTGATGCCTGGTACAAGTACAAAGGCGTACAAAAAGAATTTTGTGAAAGAAGCGGCCAAATGGGATTTATTGCTAAGTCCTAATTATTACTCAACTAAGATTTTTCGTCGAGCTTTTGGTTATGAAGGGAATGTTATGGAAATTGGTTACCCTCGTAATGATAAATTAGTGACAGAAAATAATAGTCGCTATATTGATAAAAAGAAAGCAGAATTAGGGATTCCTAAGGATAAAAAAGTGGTTTTATATGCCCCCACGTGGCGAGATAATGATTTTATTGAAAAAGGGAAGTATTCGTTTGAGTTACCGTTAGATATAAAACAAATGAAGCAGCAATTAGGTGAAGATTTTGTTGTGATTATTCGGATGCATTATTTGATTGCTAATAGTATGAATACAACTGATTTTGGTGATTTTGTCTATAATTTATCTAGTTATTCAGATATTAGTGATCTCTATCTTGTTTCAGATATCTTGATTACCGACTATTCATCTGTATTTTTTGATTACGGTATTTTGAAAAGACCAATGATTTTTTATGCCAACGATTTAAGCTCATATAAAGATGATTTACGAGGCTTCTATCTGAATTATTATCAAGATTTGCCTGGAGCTATTATTCAAAATACCTCTGATTTAATTGCGGAACTCCAAAGGATAGCTATTGAGGACTATGACGATATAAGGTTAGAGGAATTCTATCAGAAGTATTGCAATGTAGACGATGGTGAGGCCGGTAAAAAAGTCGTGGATTATTTACTACATTAGTTAAGGAAAGAAGGGAATAGATGAAACAAGAGATGTCTAGTGATGCTGATCAAACTAGCAGAGTAATGATTGTAACATCGACGCTTCCATTAATACATGGCGGAAGAACAAAGTCGCTACTTTCTCGTGCTAGAATGTTCAGGGATCACGGAGTTAATGTGAGTATATATACAACGAATTATAATCCCAACTATCAAGAGGTATACGATTCCTTCATTAGAAGGGGGCTTGTTTATCCAGAGACAAAGTTAAATAATATTTACGATTATTATAGGAATGACAAGTGTGAAAAAACAGAAAATAATTATCAAGACTATCTGAATCAACAATTTCCTGGTTGGGAGCAGTTGCCTCATTTTAAGAAATATGAGCATAGTGGTGTGACTTACTATTATAAGGCAGGTTCTCCATTACTGCATATCTCTAGAACGGTTGATGGAAAAATTAAAAATATTGATTTATACAGCCCCTATTTCTATTCTTCCTATTGCCGAATTTATTTAGATAGTCAGCAAAATATTCATAAAATTCGTTATTTTGAGAGTGGCAATCAAGCAATTGTCTTACGAGATGTTTTTCTGAATAATTCTCTAGAAGAGTATTTGATAAAGGAGTTTATTGATTTTGCTCAAAAACCTGCAGAGAGTAGATTTATTCTGTTGCAAAGTGAACCAAGAGTATTCAATACAGAGAAAACTTTTTTTGCAAATTGGTTTAATGACTTATTTTGTGACGGGGATATTGTGATTAACGATGCCAGATTATTGGATGCACCGTTATTAGATACTCAGAAAAAAATGAAGAAAATTTTTCAATTACACAGTTCCCATTTAGCCAATCCAGCTGATCCAGCTAGTGGTATCAAAGGAAGTTATAAACTTATTCTTGCAACTAAAGACCCAAGTAGTAGAATTATAACTTTATCAGAAAAACAAAAAATCAACATTCAAGAAAAGGTTCCGGCTATGGTAGATAGACTTTCAGTGATTCCGCATTTTAAGCAAGAATACAAACTCGAATTTACCGTGAATCCCCATAAAATTTGTATGATTAGTCGACTTTCAATTGAGAAAAATCTTGATGAATGTATTCGCGGAATGTCCTTATTTCATCAGCTTTATCCAGAATATAGTTTAGATATTTATGGAGAAGGAGAGCAATGGGCTCATCTTAATGAGTTGATTCAAGAACTTCATTTAGAGCAAGTTGTTCATTTGCGAGGATATACGGAGAAACCTTGGGAGATCTATCAAAAATGTGCCTTTTCATTAATTACAAGCAATTATGAGGGTTTTGCGTTAAGTGTACTAGAGAGCATTTCAAATGGTTGCCCAGTTATTAGTTATCAAATTAATTGGGGACCAGATGAAATCTTAGATGAAGATTCCGGAAGGATTACTCAACAAAATACACCAGAAGCTCTATGTGAAGCGATGGTTGAGGAAGTCAGAAAACCGTTGGATCGGACGAAAACACGAGAGCGATCAAAGATATTTTCTAAAGAAGTTATTTGGGATAAATGGTGCAAATTGATTTTTTAAAGAAGGATGAATAATGTGAATGAGAATATAAAGGTACAATGTAATTTAATTACAAAAGAATATTGTATGGAAAAAACTAAATCTGCTCGACTAAAAGCAATGCTGATGAATAGTAAGAATGGGATTGCTAGTTTTTGGTCATTAAAAGGAGTTTCATTTACAGCCTATTCTGGAGATACGATTGGAATTATTGGAATCAATGGTTCTGGGAAATCGACTTTAGCACGGATCATTGGCGGATTGACAATTCCGTCTTCGGGGGAACTTAAGGTTAACGGAGAGGCAACTACTATTTCTATTGGAGCAGGATTGCGGGGGGAATTAACTGGTCGCGAAAATATCTTCTTAAAGGGATTAATGTCTGGTATGACCAAGAAAGAAATTCAGAGTAAAGTTTCAACGATTATTGAATTTTCTGAGCTTGGTGAATTCATTGATCAACCTGTAAAAAGTTATTCAAGCGGAATGAAATCGAGATTGGGTTTTGCGATTGCGGTTCATCGAGATGCAGATATTTTAATTATTGATGAAGCGTTGGCTGTTGGCGACGAGACTTTTTATAAAAAATGTGTGGATAAAATGATGGAATTTAAAAAAAGAGGCAACACTATTTTTTTTATTAGCCATTCTATGGGGCAAGTTGAAAAACTTTGTGACCAAGTCATTTGGATTCATTATGGTGAATTAATGGATTTTGGTGATAGTCGGACAGTTATTAAGAAATATCAGACATTTACAGCGAATTTTAAAAAATTAAGTAAGCCAGAAAAAGAAAACTACCAAAAGAATATGAAATTACGACAGAAGAATTTCACTTTGAAAAAGCTCTTTGATAAAGAAAGTGCAACTCTTGAAACAGTTGGAGAGTTATCTAGACAATCGAAAAATAAGCTTTCAACATTAATTACTTTAAATCCAGTAGGCTCTAATATGACCCTAGCAACCAAGTTTTTAGTGATAGCTTTGCTGCTGACGATTTTATTCTTATCCGTTATTAGCATAAAAGAAGTCAGCTTAGTAGGAATGGTTAAGAATTTCCTATTTCATCACTAAATCTATTGAAATAGGAAGAGGATAATCCGTCACAAATAAATTTAATTGGAGAAAAGTATGTCAAATGTTAGTATAATCATCAAGGAACAGCTGAAAAATGCCCGCTTTATTTTTAGTATGGCACGATACGAAGAGAAAGCTACGTATCAGAATCATTATTTAGGCCTATTGTGGCAGATTTTAAATCCATTGATGCAGATTGGAATCTATTACTTGATTTTTGGTCTGGGAATTCGTGGTGGAAGATCAATAAATGGAGTTCCTTATATTTTATGGATGTTAATTGGGTTAATTCCTTGGCTTTATATAAATAGTTCACTATTAGGAGCATCAAAAAGTATCTATCGGCAAGTAGATTTAGCGTCAAAAATGAAATTTCCTGTCAGTATTTTGCCAACAATTAACTTAGTCAGTAATTTAACGATTTTTCTACCTATGGGAGCAGTGGTGTTGTTCTTTCTCATTCAGTCGCATTTTTACCCGACAATTTATTGGCTACAGCTTATTTATTATTTTTTTTGCATGGTTGTATTTTTGTACAGTGTATCGTTATTAAATGCAACCATCACAACATTAGTAAGAGATTATCAATTAATTTTGCAGTCAGCAGTTAGAATTTTATTTTATGTTTCTGGAACAATTTGGGATTTTGAAACAAAAGGTATTCCTGAAATCATTATCAAAGTATTACGACTAAATCCTTTTTACTATATTATTAATGGTTTTAGAGATTCTTTGATTTTTCAGCGAGGCTTTTGGGAAAATGGAACAATTACATTGATTTTTTGGTTGACAACTTTTGTGTTTTTGATTCTGGGTTCACAAATCCATTTGAAATTTAGAGCTAAATTTATGGATATCAATTAGAAAGAATTTTTTTCAATAAAAGAATATGAAAGGATTCTGATAGATTATAAATAGACCGTAGAACATTTAATAGGTAGATAATCTTGTTTTTTATGTTATTTTTTCAAAAAAAATAATAAAAAAACAATGAGAAAAAAATGGATTTTAAGATGGGGAATACACAGAAACTAAGTGTCAAATTTTAATGTATAACCTTAGTTTTATAAATAGTAATATTTGTTTGTGAATTTTGTTCATTTGAAGTTTATGAATAAATGAAAGCTTATGTGTATAGAATAAAATGAAAAAGAGTTTATTGTGGACTTTCAAAGTCTATAATAAGCTCTTTTTTTGTTGTTGTTAAAAAAACGGTGACAATTCAATTGTTTTTTTTATGCATAAATAATTAATTTATACATATAATCATCAATGGATTTCACTTTTACGCACGTTTGCTTTAATGCATTAACGAGTTAACGCTTTAACAAAAAGCACTGTTGAAGTAAAAGAATACTCTCTAATTTTCTTTTAATATCCCAGTGTTTACAGCTGTTGACAAAGTCTTTTAGAGGGACTAAACTAACGCATGTATTAACTGGTTAGTCTTATTTTTATTCATTTTATCTGTGAAGAGAAACAAAATTGATAATGCATAATTTTCTCTATTAAATTATCTTATCATAATTAATTTCTTTTTATAGGTAGAGTTAATAAAAAATAGTATCTAGAAGTTTTTTGACTTAAGCCACTAATTTCATGATTTCAATAAATCTTTAGCGCTAGAAATTAGTCGATTACCTCAGAAAACTCCTAAACAATAAAATAAGGAGTGAATAAGCTATCATGGGAAAATCTAAAAAGTTATCATTATTTGGTTTAATCGGAATTACAATGGCATTCTTCGGAACGGTTCGTAGTGTTCCAACTCTAGCTTCAACAGGCTGGACACAAATCTTCTATATGTTGCTTGCAGCATGTGTGTTTGCTTTACCAATCGCTTTAATGTCAGCTGAACTATCAACAGGTTGGCCAGAAGAAGGTGGCCCACAAGTTTGGGTTAAAAATGCCTTAGGAGAAAAATGGGGTTTCGTTACTTCATGGTTACTATGGGTGCAAATGTTCTTCGGAATGGTAATGGTTGCATCAACTGTAGGAGTTCTTATAGGATATGTCATCAATCGTCCTGACTTAGGACATAACAACATCTTCATTTTTATCATGATTCTAATTTCTTATTGGGGAATTACATTGTTGAATCTAAAATTTGACATGGTAAAAATCGCAGGTGACTGGGGTGCTGTTATCGGGGTTTATATCCCATTCCTTGCTCTTGTTATTCTAGGTGTTTTATATATGTTCAAACACGGAATTAATCCAGGTAGCTATCTTGGACATTTTGAAGCAAGTAAATTATTACCAGATTTCAGTGATCTAGGTAGTTTACCAACATTAACAGGGATTATCTTTATCTTTGCTGGGGTGGAAATTTCATCAGTTCATGCAAACAACATTGACAATCCAAAACGTAACTATCCAATCGCTGTTATCTCATCAGTACTATTATTAGTAGTCTTTAACTTGATTGCAGGTCTAAGCGTTGCTGATGCTGTCCCAAGTGGCAAAATGGAATTAGCAAATATTACTCAACCATTTGTTATCTTCTGTAAAGATTTAGGTATTCCACCAATCTTTAATAACATTATTTCATTAATGATTTTAATCGGTGTTTTAGTTCAATTAAGCGCATGGGTTTTAGGACCTAGTAAATCAATGATTAAAGTGGCAGACGAAGGTTCATTACCTCCATTCTTCCAAAAACGTACTGAAAAAGGAATTCCAATTACATTTGTATTGATTCAAGCTATCGTTATTTCACTTGTTTCTTTCTTATATGTAGTCATTCCAGATATTAGTGCAGCATTCTTAATCATTACTATTACAACAACTATTCTTTATTGTATTGTTTATCTATTAATTGCCATTTCAGCAATTAAATTACGTTATAAAATGCCAGAAGTCGAACGTCCATTTAGACTGGGTAGCAAAGGGAACGGCTTAATGTGGTTTATCTCTTGTCTATCTATCTTAAGTGTTATCGTTACAATCTTAGTAAGTTTGATTCCACCATCTTCAATCGCTGCAAGTGCTCATACTGGATATATTATTTATCAAGTATCCGCAACAGTTATTATGGTAGCTATTGCCTTGATTATTAACAAATTCAAGAAACCAGAGTGGAAAAAGAAAGACTAATCATTAGCTAATAAAGCATCTGACATCCTATACAAATGCCAGGCTTTGTAAATAAAAATCCCCACTAGCTTCTCAATTAAGAGAAGTTAGCCCGCGGGAGATAAGTTTGAAAAATAATAAAATTAAATAGAAACGGGGAAATTATCATGAAAAACACATTTAATCCAGATGATACTAACTTAAAAGCTTTATTCCTTGGCGACAAAGGGGAAAACGTTGATTTATTCAAAGAAATTTTAAACAAAATGATTGACGAACATGTTGGTTGGAGACAAAACTACATGCCACAAGATATGCCAGTTATCACTCCACAAGATAAAAGTTCTCAAAGCTTCCAAGCAACGGCTGACAACATGCGCGGAGTGTTTAACTTATTATCTTCACGTCTACGTACTGAATCACTTCCATGGCATTCAGCTGGACGTTTCTGGGGTCATATGAACTCTGAAACATTAATGCCAGCAATCATTGCTTATACAACTGCAATGCTTTGGAACGGTAACAACGTAGCATACGAATCATCTCCAGGAACTTCTCAAATGGAAGAAGAAGTTGGAATGGAATTTGCTAAACTAATGAGTTATAAAAACGGTTGGGGACACATCGCTGCTGATGGTTCAATCGCTAACTTAGAAGGTTTATGGTATGCACGTAACATGAAATCATTGCCATTAGCAATCAAAGAAGTTGTGCCAGCATTAGTTGAAGGCAAAACTGAATGGGAATTATTAAATATGTCTACAACAGACGTTTTAGACTTATTAGATCAAGCCCAAGATCACATGGACGAAATCAAAGCTCAATCAGCTCGTAGTGGTAAAAACTTACAAAAATTAGGTAAATGGATTGTTCCACAAACTAAACATTATTCTTGGTTAAAAGCTGCTGACATCATCGGAATTGGTTTAGACCAAGTTATCGCTGGTGAAGTAACAAACGAATACCGTATGGATATTGAAAAATTAGAAGCACAAATCCGTGGCTTAGCTGCTGAAAATATTCCAGTTCTTGGGGTAGTTGGAGTTGTTGGTTCAACTGAAGAAGGTCAAATCGACCGTATTGATCAAATCATTGCCTTACGTGAAAAATTAGCTAAAGAAGGCATTTACTTCTATGTACACGTTGATGCTGCATATGGCGGATATGGACGTTCAATCTTCTTAGATGAAAACGACGAATTTATCCCTTACAAAGACATCAACGCTGTTTACGAAAGAAATGGAATCTTCATGGGTGAAAACACTTGGTTAACAGAAGATGTTTACAATTCATTCAAAGCAATCGAAGATGCAGAATCCGTAACAATTGATCCTCATAAAATGGGTTACATCCCTTACTCAGCTGGTGGAGTTGTTATCAGAGACGTACGTATGCGTGACGTAATTTCTTACTTTGCAACATATGTATTTGAAAAAGGTGCTGATATTCCTGCATTACTAGGAGCCTATATTCTTGAAGGTTCAAAAGCCGGCGCAACTGCTGCTGCTGTTTGGACTGCACACAAAGTATTGCCATTAAACGTAACAGGTTACGGTAAATTAATGGGAGCAAGTATCGAAGGAGCATTCCACTTCTACAACTTTATCGATGGACGCAAATTTAAAGTCGGCGACAAAACAATTACCTTACACGCTTTAACAAAACCTGACTTTAATATGGTAGATTATGTATTTAACGAAGACGGTAACACAGACTTAGTTAAAATGAACAAATTAAACCATGACTTCTACGAATATGCTTCATACGTTAAAGGTGGTTTATACGACAACGAATTCATTACATCTCATACTGACTTTGCAATCGAAGAATATGGCAATAGCCCATTCGACTTTGTAAACAGCTTAGGATTTGATCGTAAAGAATGGGATCGCGCTGGTAAAGTAACAATCTTACGTGCATCAGCAATGTCACCATATATGAACGACAAAGAAGTATTCGACACATACGCTGCCGATATCGAAAAAGCAATCCAACAAAAATTAGAAGCAATCTACAACGAAGAAGCATAAAAATTAGTTAAATACATTCTTTTCCTAGCCGTGACAGTAGTTTATTAATTAAATAAATTAGAAGTTGCCCTAGGAAAAGAATGTTTTCTTATAGATTAAAATTGTAGTTTTATAAAAAATCGAATCCATTTATAAAAAGCTGCACACTTAATTAAAATTCCCCTTAGTAAATGTATAGCAGACTCCTTTGCTATGCATTTTTGCCATTGAGCTTAGGTCTTTAGACCTTAGCGAAATGGTACACATGGGAAGAAGAATGAATCCCACTGTGATCCCCAAAGTGAAGCCGAGCTTAGGTCTTTAGACCTTAGCGAAATGGTACACATGGGAAGAAGGATGAATCCCACTGTGATCCCCAAAGTGAAGCCGAGCTTAGGTCTTTAGACCTTAGCGAAATGGTACACATGGGAAGAAGAATGAATCCCACTGTGATCCCCAAAGTGAAGCCGAGCTTAGGTCTTTAGACCTTAGCGAAATGGTACACATGGGAGGAAGGATGAATCCCACTGTGATCCCCAAAGTGAAGCCGAGCTTAGGTCTTTAGACCTTAGCGAAATGGTACACATGGGAAGAAGAATGAATCCCACTGTGATCCCCAAAGTGAAGCCGAGCTTAGGTCTTTAGACCTTAGCGAAATGGTACACATGGGAGGAAGGATGAATCCCACTGTGATCCCCAAAGTGAAGCCGAGCTTAGGTCTTTAGACCTTAGCGAAATGGTACACATGGGAAGAAGGATGAATTAAACTAAACAGAGATACAAATCTCTAAACAAATAAAGAAAATCTCTAAACAACCCAACTATACCATAGCTAAAACCCAAAAAACACCAACTAAACATAAATCAACCCAAGCTATACCACCAAATCAAAACCACTAGATACAACACAAAGGAGCAGGAACATCATGAAAAAAAGTATTACAATCAAACAAGCTTTATTTCTATTAGTCGTCCTATTAGCAATGATTGGACTATGTATTATCGGCTTTAAACTACCAGCACATGTAGCGATTCTATTGGCGATTGCAATTGTTATTTTATTTGCAGTCGTCAAAGGCTTTAGCTGGGATGATATTCATGGAGGAATTCAAGACGGTATCGCCCCAGGGCTAGTTCCGATTATCATTTTTATTTTAATTGGAGCCTTAATTAGTGTTTGGATTGCAGCGGGAACGATTCCGACGATTATGGTTTATGGATTTAATTTGCTCTCAGCAGATTATTTTTTGCCAGCAGTCTTTGTTATTTGTGGCGTCGTTGGTGCTGCTGTTGGTAGTTCATTTACAACAATCTCAACAGTCGGAATTGCATTTCTAGGAATGGGTTCTATGATGGGCTTTAATCCAGCAATAACTACTGGTGCAATTGTATCAGGTGCGTTTTTCGGAAATAGTATTTCGCCATTATCTGATACAGCAAATCTTGCATCGGCCATTGCGGAAGTTGAGCTATTCGATCATATTCGCAATGAACTTTGGACCGTACTGCCAACTTTTTTGATCTCTTTAGTAACTTTTGGCTTTCTAGGTTTGCAACATACAAGTGGTTCAGGAGAAGGCGATATTCAGTTAATCACTCAAACATTAACGGATCATTATACAATTTCAGTTATCGCGTTGTTACCTGTGATTCTGTTATTTTTAGCAGCGTGGCGCAAAATTCCTGCCATTCCAACGTTACTCATGAGTATTGCTTTGTCCTTAGTTATCCGTTATATCTACTACCCTACAACAGCGATTAGCCAAGTGGGCAAATGGATCCAAGACGGTTATGTAGCCACAACAGGTGTTGCTGATGTAGATACGTTGTTAACTCGTGGTGGAATGCAAAGCATGATGTGGTCTGTTTCTTTAATTTTATTAGCTCTATCATTAGGTGGTTTATTGGTGAAATTAAATATTATTGGCACAATTCTTTCAGAATTAGATGGATTTATGAACAATAAAGGTCGTTTGATTTTAATGACAGCCTTAAGTGCAATTGGTGTGAATTTATTGATAGGTGAACAATATTTATCAATTATTTTGCCTGGGAAAGCTTTTAAATCGAGCTATGACAAAGTTGGTATCGACGATACAATTTTAGCGCGGACTTTACAGGATGCTGGTGCAACGGTAAATCCTTTGATTCCGTGGGGAGTTAGTGGCGTCTTTATTACAGGGACATTGGGAATTAGTACTTTAAGCTATATGCCATTTGCATTTTTCTGTTATTTAACACCAATTCTTACTATTTTATTAGGGTTTAAAAAAGCGAAAACAAAGACAGCACATAAAGAGGCAACTGAATAAAAAAGAAATAGTTGGTGAAGTAATTTTCACTAGCTATTTTTTTTATTCAGTTAGATTAATTTTTTGGTAGAAAGAATATATTATAGTTTGAATATATTAAGAAAATCATTTTATATTCGGGAGGGGTCCAAAATGCATTTGGTTATTTAGAATATTTACATAATGAGCATATAAAAAAATATATATAACAGCTATACTTAGCAGTAGATAAAATAAATTCTTCTTTTTTGAATAGATTAATAATGATATATTAATATTGTGGGAGAGTTGAATGGAAGGTTGATAGGTACTATATAAATTTCTTTAGAAGTCACACCGTTGCAGTTCGGATTAAATCTTTAAAAAAATTTAGAATGATTGGGAGAATGAAAAAATAATGAAGACTATATATTTTGATGAATTAAAGAGAGAGTTATTATCAATAAAAGCATTGATTATTACTGTAATCCTTATTGGGACAGCTTTTATTGCAGGGAAATATTCTACGACACTTGATTTAATATCCTCAGATGGGGGAAGTTCCCCCTTAATTGATATTCTTTTTGGAATATACGGCTTTTTTGGTCTCATGTTCTCTTTCTTGATATTTTCGGGTATTGTTGCTAGAGATGTAGATAGTCAATCTATGCGATATATTACGCCTTATCTAAGTAGAACAAAGATTTTTTTTGCTAAATATTTTTCAATGCTTACCTACTTTGTTTTAATCCTATTTCTGTCACTTGTTATCCTATTTCTAACAAGAGGGGAAATTATATTTCCAGTTCAATCATTAGTAAATATAACCCTATTTTTTTCATATTCGGAAGCACTTGTGTTGTTTTTCTCTGTCCTTTTTAATAAAGAAAGAATGGTTTCGTTAACGGGTATGATTATCAGTATTGCTTTTCCAATATTAGGCGCATGGTCTACAATATCTTCTAATTATATTTTAAAAATAATCAGCTGGGTGCTACCATATCGTTATGTTGATGCAAAGTTGGATATTATCATATTGGTATTTTTAACAGTGCTAATTTTGCTATTTGGATTATTCATTTTTTTAAGAAAGGAAATATAATATGATTGAAATTCATAATTTATACAAATCATTTGGTGAAAAGGAAGTTCTAACTAATATTAATATGAATGTAGCGAATGGAAAAATAACTTCTCTTGTTGGAAAAAACGGAGCTGGAAAATCAACGATTATTGGTATAATTGCTAATTATATGACAAGCGATAAAGGAAGTATAAAAAAGGAATCTGTTTCTATAATGCCTGATGCCGACAACTTGTTTAGTGATATGACAGGAAGATACTTTTTAACGTTTATGGAGAAACTAAAAAATAAAAAAGAAACGTATAAAGAGTGGGAAATACTTTGCAAGGAACTTGGTTTAGAACATTCATTAGACAAAAAAATAAAAGAATATTCATTTGGAATGAAGAAAAAAATTAGTTTTATACAAACATGTATCGGACAATATGATACGTATGTATTTGATGAACCAACGTCTGGTGTCGATGTTCACTCTAGTGTAATAATGATGGGTATCATTGAAGAACTCAAGGGGAAATCTGCAGTTTTGTTAACATCTCATAACATGGATGAAATTGAACGAGTTAGCGATTATATTTATTTCTTAGAGGGAGGAACGATACTTAAACATGGGACAACTAAACAAATAATCGATAAAGAGAGTCGCACATGTGAGCGTTATTACGTTATCGAAACATCGAATGCAGATGAAGTCATAGAATATCTGACAAAAATAGAAAACGTACATGTTGAAAAAAATAATACAGGTGTTTTACTCTTGCTAGACGAAACGATAAGTATTCAATCAATTATTTTCACTATTTTGTCTAATAAAATTAAGATAGACGGGTTTTGGGAAGAGAAAAAATCATTGCAAACTATTTTTTTCAAACAAGAATAAGAACCACGTAAAAAAGGGACTGAGACAAAACTCTCTTTGGCACAAAAATAAACCATATGAAAATTCAGTATCACTGAATTTTCATATGGTTTTCTCCTCAAGGGCAAAAGAGGTGCTGTTTTTGCATAGAGAAAAATGATGGAAAATTAGATTTTTTCTAGTTTTTAATTTTTTAGAGATGAGCTTTTGTCTCACTCTCTTTATTTTGTAATAGCGATAGCTTCAACTTCAACTAGAACGCCCAACGGCAATTCTTTGACAGCTACACAAGAGCGTGCAGGCTTATGATCACCAAAGTAAGTCCCGTAAACTTCATTAAATGCTGCGAAATTCGTCATATCCGTTAGGAAGCAAGTTGTTTTAATGACAGATTGCAGACTTGCACCGCCTTCTTCTAAAACAGCTTTAAGATTTTTCATTACTTGTTCCGTTTGTCCTTGGATTTCTGTAGCAGTTACTTTGCCTACAGTTGGATCAACTGGAATTTGACCGGAAGTATATAGAGTTTCTTGCACTTTAATTGCTTGTGAGTAAGGACCAATTGCAGCAGGAGCCTTCTCTGTAAAAATATTCTCTAGCATAATTATTTCCCCCTAAGTTTAAACGATTTCATTCTGTATAAGTAATTGTATAATGCTTGTCTTTAAAAAGCAAAAGATTTTTCGCTGTTTTAGTTAGATAAAAGAAGGAACATCAATTTTTTAAGTAACGATAGTTAAATCTATGTAGTTGTGTTTATAGTAGCATCGGCATTTTTATTTCATTTGTTTTAAAATTTAATGATTAGTATGAGTAATATGCAAGAGCTCGATATACACTACTACCAACAACTCTTGCTTTAGACCAATGACCAGCATTTGCGTAACTAGAGTGACTATTGTTTCCAACAGTGGCAGTGGTTCTGTGATATTTTTTAGTATGAAGTAGATTTGAGTTAGACGCTTTTTGTGTATGTTTCATTTGAGACCAACTCCAATTTAAATCCTCGGAATAATAGACAAACGTAGCATCTTGGAAATATTGAGTAGCACGACTTAATGGCATTTCTTCCTTTAAAGCTGAATGAGAAGTTTCTACTACACTGCCATCCTCACCTAAGATAACATAACCTTCATTCAAGTTTTCTGGAACAGCTATTGTTTTTGCCTGAGTTTCTAAAGTAAATAAAGCGGATAAAATTAGTTTTTTCATAAATGGACACCTTCTTTTTTTAGTTTACAAATGAAATAAAAACACCTATAATTATTATGTTGTTTAATTATTAATAATTAAACATTTAATTTAATGAAGGGGTTTAAAAAATAATGAAAAATAACACGATTAAAGTGTTTATGCTTTTTTTTACAGGGTTAATTATTACTTCTCTAGCGATTGTGGATAGTATCCGAAATTCTAATGAATTAGCAGAACAGCAGTATGCCGTTCAGAATATTGGACAGATGTTTATTTTACCTAAAAACGAAAATATTTCTATTAAGCAATATGAAATAGATAAGTTGATATTAGAAGAAGCGAATAAATTAGATTTAAATTTTTTTAAGAGAACGACTAACCGTACATATGCAAAAAATAAAAAAGGAGAACCTGATATTTTTAATTATCAAACAGATGTGTATTATTTTTTATCTAATTCAAGTAAATCCAACGTGTATCAGTTATTTAATAGAACACCTATCCGTTTAAAAAATGATGAATTCTTATCAACGAGTAAGTCTGATTCAAAGCAACAAAAAGGTTTATTGGAAAAAGGGAAAAATGGAGAAGTTGATTATACAATTAATACAATTCATTCCAAGGAGTCGCAAAAGGGACATGAAGCTATCTATGGAGTAGAGACTTTAAATGAAAAAAATTCTACTATATTTTTAAAAAATGTAATGAATGCTTATAATATACAATTTAATACTGAATTTAGTATTAGTGATTTAAAAGTCAGTAAGTCAGAAGAATTTTTATCGCTTAAGCAGGTAGCTAATAAGTATTCAGATATCACTATATTTTCTATCTTTTTATGTATATTCACTGTTATCTATATAATGATTAGTATGTCTGTAATCGGAATACATAAACTAAACGGCTATTCTTCAATCAGTGTTCTTTATAAGTTACTTATCCGAAGTAATCTGTTTCTTAGTGTAGCTTTGGTTCTGTTCTTATATATGTCAAGAATATTTACATTAGGTTCAAGATTTTTAATGGATTGCATTGTCTATCTAAGTATTTACTATTTTGTTCTTTTTATTGTGCTAAGAATTCTGTTCTATTTCTCAATAACAGAGCAATTAAATAAAAAAGATTTTTCCAGATATATATTTGGTAGTTTATATGTGGTTAAGATGATTGTGCTTTTAATGACGGTTAGTTCTATTCAAAGTTTAGTACAAACAATTTTATATGACTACCAAGAATCGCATGTGAAAGACACAAGTGAATATGGGAGTCTGTACCCATCTTATATTGGGTATAATTTTCAAGATATAATAAATGGAACAGAAACTACATACGACGATATTAATAGGGCTATCTATAAGTATGTAGAAGAAAATAATGGGATTTTGATGGATAGTTCAGATTATTTTTCTGAAGAAGATTATTTAAATCGGGTCATACGAGTTAATCCAGAATACGTAAAGCAAAATTCTATATATGATCAAAATAATAAAATCATTTTAACCCAAAAACTGAGTAAACATTTGATTGTTTTAGTATCTACAAAGTATCAAGACAAAGAAAATGAAATTAAAAATAAGTATCAAAAGATATCCGATAACTATTCGATTCATTGGATTCAGTTAAATCAAAAATTACCTATCTATGATGGTAGGTCTACACTTATCACTGAACCGATAATTATTGAAATTCAAACACCTTTTACTGAATTAATTGCTAGTTATCCTGTGCGCTCCATTGCACAAGGGAATGGAACTTTAATACCATTAAAAATCCCGATAGAACATGGAAGTGCTGAAACCTATCAAAAACTTTATCCCATGTTAAAAAAATATAAAGTCGAAGATAATTTTCCAATGTTGAAAACATTAGAAGAAATCAATCGAATTGAGGAACGATTTGCGATTGGTGAGGATTCTATACAACAAGTAAGTTGGGCTAGTTTAATGACACTTTTCTCATGTTTACTAATTATTTATAGTAGTAGTCTTTATTTCTTTAAAAATAAAAGAAAAATCAGTATTTTAAAATTGCATGGTTATGGTCATTTTATTGTATATCGGAAGCTGATAGTAGCTACAATTGTTCAGTTTATTGTTGTTAGCTTATTGTTATTTAGTTATCCAAACTATGGAATAATCGCCGTTCTGTATTTTGTTTTTGAGACGTTAGTATTGTGTATATGTATGAATCGATTAGAAAAGAAGAATAAATATTTACTTTTGGAGGGGGATTAAATGATTTTAAAAGTTGCTAATATTACAAAAGCATATCATAAAAATGAAGTTTTAAAAAATATTTCATTTGAAATTGAAGCTAATAAAATAACTGCTATACATGGGAAAAGTGGTGCTGGAAAAACTACCTTAATGAATATAATTGGTTTAAATGAATGCTTTGATTCTGGGAGTATCGAGTTATTTGGAAAACCAGCTCCAAAGATAAATAGCCGAGAAGCCATGTATCTAAGAAGGAATGACCTATCTTATCTTTTTCAAAATTTTGGTTTGGTAGATTCTGAGTCAATCGATTATAATTTAACTATCGCTTTGCAATATCAGAAACTATCTAAAAAAGAAAAAAGCGAAATGAAAAAACAGGCATTGGAAGAAGTGGGGTTACATTATTTCTTAACTAAAAAGGTCTATCAACTTTCGGGTGGTGAAAAGCAACGTGTTGCTTTAGCGCGAGTACTTTTAAAGAACAGTCGATTGATACTTGCTGATGAGCCAACAGGTTCCTTGGATGAAGATACAAAATATGAGATATGTGAATTATTATTTAAACAAAAACAGTCAAAAACAATTGTATTAGTTAGCCATGACCCCTATTTAATTGGAAAAAGTGATTATGAGATAAAGATTGATTAAAAAGTAGACTAAACTTAAAGAGAGAGAGCCAGAAAAAATCAAAATGATTTTTTCTGGCTCTCTCTCTTTATTTATATACTACACGAATCATCCTGACATACATTAGTCGCCGCTGTTTCAGGTTTTGTTTGGTCATCAATTTGACTTAAAACATTTTGAAATACTTCGACAGGCTGTGCGCCACTAACGGCATATTGGTCGTTGATTAAAAAGAAGGGAACACCTTGAATTCCAAGTTCCATTGCTTTTGTTTCATCTACTCGAACTGAAGCTAAGTAAGCATCTGTTTGGATAATTTCACGGGTTCTAGCTTCGTCTAAGCCGACAGAGCGAGCGATTTTGACCAATGTTTCTTCATCATTTAAAAAGGCGCCATCAGTGAAATAGGCATGCATGCCAGCTTCAACAAATTCATTGCCTTTTCCGACTTCTTTTGCATATTGAGCTAATCGATGAATGGTAAAACTATTGGTATTTTGCATTGCATCAAAGTCATAAGCTAAGCCAGCGGCTGCAGCAGTTTGACGAATATTTTCATTATTGGCCTTCGATTGTTCGTAACTAATACCGTATTTAGTAGCGATTAGTTGATGAATATCTTCATCATGGTGATGTGCAGCATTAGGATCAAGCTCGAAACTGTGGAACACAACTTCTACATCCGTACGCCCAGCCATTGCAGTTTCTAAATGACGTTTGCCGATGTAACAAAATGGACAGACAAAATCTGACCAGATATCAATTTTCATTCTATATCCTCTTTTCTTAAACTTACTAATTGTAAGGTAATCTTAACGAGATTTTGAGAAATTGTCAATTTATTGGCTTTTCAGCTAGATATAAGGATGTTATTCACAAGCAAATAAATGCATTATTATTATCTTTTGTTATATAATTCTGTTTATTAAGCGATAAATGAATTTGTGGAGGAGATTGAATGGGTTATTATAGTAAGTTATTCATTACAACGGGAATTCTTTTTTTACTGATTGATTTAGTCTGGTTGTTAGTCATTTCAAAACAGATTTATCAAAACTATTTAGGTGATTTATTAGGAACTGTCAAGATTGTTCCGGCTGCAATTTTTTATCTTATTTATATAGTTGGAATAGTTTTCTTTGTTATTCATCCAGCTTTAGATAAGGGAAGTCTTGCTTATGGAATTTTTGCAGGTGGTTTATTGGGGTTACTGTGTTATAGCACCTATGATTTAACAAATTTAGCGACATTAAAAGGTTGGCCGGTTTTTGTGACAGTCATTGATCTGATTTGGGGAACTTTTATTACAGCTACCACATCAGGCTTAGTTTTTATTTTAGCAAAATATTTAAAATGGTGAATGTGGAAAATAAGGAGCGAGTGAATCATGGAAAATGAACCAACTATCATTACTGGAAATGCCTTATTAATAGCTTTTAAAGGTGGAGCGGAACGTGTTATTCAGCAAAAGCAGCATTTGAATTCAATCAATGTCTTTCCTGTGGCTGATGGTGATACTGGGAATAATCTAGCTTCATTAATGAGTTCTTTATTGGAAGAAACGAGTCAGCAAGTAGACTCTGGGAAAAATGTTTTTGTGAAGATGGCGGATGCCGCTTTGATGGGAGCTCGTGGAAATTCTGGTATTATTTTTGCTCAATATTTAAATGGACTGGCAAGGCATTTGAACTCTTCAGATACAGAACTGTCGGCAGACAATTTTGCGAATAGCGCAACGGCTGCTGTGGAGGACGCCTATCAAGCGATTGAAAAACCTGTTGAAGGTACGATGATTACAGTTATTCGTGAATGGGCAAGTGGCTTGATGGAAGGGCGCAAACATTTGCTTGAGTTTGAAGGTATGTTGACACAGAGTTTAGGTGCTGCTAAAAAAGCTTTAGAAGATACCCCGAAGCAATTAAAGATTTTACAGAAGAAATCAGTTGTAGATGCAGGAGCAAAAGGATTTGTCTTGTTTGTTGAAGGTTTTACTGAAGCTTTTTGTAACTCGGGTGTTACTCAAGAGAATCAAGAAAAGAGCGAGGCGCAATATGTTGTTGAGGTTGAACAGCAGGTGGTTCATCTAACAGAAGAAATCACGATTGCACCAGTTTTTCGTTATTGTACAGAAGTTTTACTTACAGAAACAGAACGTTCTAGTCAGGAATTAAAGGTGTTACTTAGTGAGTTAGGAGATTCATTAGTTGTTGCCAGCGGGCTAACTAAAACAAGAGTGCATATGCATACAAATCAACCAGCTGAAATGATTAAGCGTTTGAACTTAGTGGGGAATGTACAGCAACAAAAAGCAGATGATATGTTGCTGCAATATCAGCTTAAACAAGGGCCTAAGCATTCGATAGTGTTGGTTACAGATTCGATTGCGGATTTACCAGCTGAATTTATCTTAGAGCATCAAATTCAAGTTTTTCCAATGAATTTATTGTTGGATTCCATCAGTTATCTGGATAAATTAACGCTGACAGCAGCAGATTTTTATCAATTAAATCAGCAAGCGAAGGAAAGACCGACTTCTGCTCAGCCTAATATAAAACAAGTGGAAACACTTTTCGCATTTTTAGAAAATTATTATCAGAAAATAATTGTTGTTACTGTAGCCAGCAAGTTAAGTGGAACATACAATACAATCAAAACAGTCGCTGATAAAGTTCAACAACGAGGGATCCAGATTGCTGTCATCGATTCAAAGAAAAACTCCGCCGCTGAAGGATTAATGGTGATGGAGGCTGCAGAATGGATTGCTGAAGGATTAGACTTTTCAACGATTGTTACAAAAATTAAAGCTGCTACGAAAACGACTGAAATATTAGTGAGTGTTGGAAATCTCAAAGCAATGATTCGTTCAGGGCGGCTGCCTGGAGGAGTTGGACGATTTGCGGATTCTCTTAATTTGAAACCAATTGTTGGTTTAGATAGAGAAGGCGGTGGGACCATCACCGGAATTGCGTTTAATACACAAGCAAACGAACGGAAATTAATGAAACAAGTCCGAAAATTAACTAAAAAGGGTCGACGAATTAAGCGGTATGCGTTAATTCATGCAAATGATTTGCAGCGTAGTCAAACATTAGCTGAAAAATTTACGAAAGAAATTGGATTTCCTCCAGCGTATATGATGGAAATTTCAACAGTTGTTGCCATGAGTGCTGGTGAAGGCTGTGTGGCCATTGCAGTGAGCTTATCAGAGGAAGAGGAGTGATTGAGATGGATTCGACGTATGTTATTGTGGCTGGATTGTTATTTCTTTATTTTACAATTTTATTTGGAGTAGCCCAGCTGTTAGAAAATAATTCGATTGTTGATTTAGCATGGGGACCAGGATTTATTATTGTTGCGGTTAGTAGTTATTGGTTGATGCCAGTTAAGACAATGGCAGCCACTTGGGTAACGGTTCTAGTGACTATCTGGGGTGTAAGGTTGTTCTTACATTTAGCTAAGCGGAATATTGGCAAGCCTGAAGACTATCGTTATGTGAATATGCGTAAACGGTGGGGTACGCATTTTGCAAGATTAAAAGCGTACTTGAATGTTTTTGTGTTACAAGGAGTGCTGCTATATTTAGTATCCTTACCGATTTTTTTGGTCAATACGTCTAGCGTTACCGCTTTTTATTGGTGGAACTATCTCGGCATTATCGTATGGGGAGTTGGGATTTTCTTTGAAGTCGGTGGAGATTATCAATTAACTGTATTTAAAAAACATTCGCTAAATCATGGTAAATTATTAACAACAGGTTTATGGTCACTTACACGTCATCCCAATTATTTTGGTGAAGCGACTAGCTGGTGGGGGATTTATTTGATTACATTAACCTATACTGGTGCAATTTGGGGCTTTTTTGGACCATTAATCATTACCTTACTACTATTATATGTATCAGGTGTTCCGTTGTTAGAAAAGAAATACAAAGATCGACCCGATTTTATCGCCTATGCACAGCAAACATCCAAATTTATTCCTTGGATAGGAAAGAAAAGTTTATGACAAAATGATTTCAAATTAATACAAACATGATTAAAATGCTCAAGAAAAATTCACAAGCACATCACTTTTTTGAGATAAATCTTCTTTATTTTTATGAAAATGAAAAATAGATAAAATAACGAAAAAATATAAATTCAGAATTGTGTTATTTAGTTACTAAGTATGATAAAATTACTCTCGGATCAATGAAAAATTAAGTGTTTCATTGACAAATAGGTTAGGAGGAAGAATATGTTAAAAAAAGGAATTGCTGAATTTATTGGGACATTCGTCTTAGTATTGTTTGGTACAGGAACAGCAGTGTTAGGTGGAGGAATTGAAGGAATTGGTACACTAGGAATTGCAATGGCTTTTGGTTTATCAATTGTTGCAATGGCATATAGTATTGGAACAGTTTCAGGTTGTCATGTAAATCCAGCAGTATCAGTTGCAATGTATGTCAACAAACGTTTATCATTAACAGAATTAGCTTACTATATTGGTGGTCAAATTCTTGGAGCACTTGCTGGAACAGCGGTATTAAAGGCTATTTTAGTAAGCTCAGATTTAGACGTTGCCAATTTAGGGCAAAATGGTTTTGGTAAATTAGGTAGCATGGGTGCCTTTTTAGTAGAAGCAATTTTAACATTCGTATTTGTTTTAGTTATTATAGTAGTAACAGGTAAACACGGAAACCCTGCATTTGCAGGATTAGTAATTGGATTAACTTTAGTTTTAATTCATTTATTAGGGATTCCATTAACTGGAACTTCAGTAAACCCAGCAAGAAGTATCTCACCAGCGATTTTTGCCGGTGGCGAAGCATTGTCTCAACTATGGGTCTTCATTCTAGCTCCAATTGTTGGCGGAATTTTAGCAGCAATCGTTGGAAAATCATTATTAGGTAGTGAAGAAGCGTAATTAAAGCTTAAACAAAAGAGTCAGCTCTAGGCTAATAACTAGAATTGACTCTTTTTTTTATTCCGTTAAATTAAAGAAAAAGAGAAAATACTAGAACTAGATTACATAACGATGAAAAGAATGAATAAATTAAAAAAATAGGTGTTGTTTCAGATTTAGAAAGTCATAAAAGTTAGTGAAATAAAAAAATCAGACTTTAGTCCGATATGTTTAATATTACATTTGTGAGACATCTTCGTGTAGCGGTAGTCTTTATTTAAAATCTTATGTTACAATGTTGTAAGTGTTAAAGAAGCACATTAAAAATTAAAATAAAACCTAAACATATAAAAATAAAAACCAACTTACATGGAGGAATTTAGAGTGAAAAAACGTTTACTTACTTTAGTGATTGCAGGAACTTTATCAGTAACAGCTTTAGCATCACCTTTAACAGTATTAGCAGATGAGTACTCAGATAAAATTGATGCTCAAAACCAAAAAATTAAAGAGATTGAAACACAAGAACAAGATGTTAAAACAAAATTATCAGGTGTGACAAAAGAAATCGTAGTTGCTGAAGAAAAAGCACGTACATTGATAGAACAAAGCGAAGCAACACAAAAAGAAATGGACAAATTAACTACACAAATTACTGATTTAAATGAAAAGATTGAAAGTAGAACGGCTCAATTAGAAAAACAAGCTCGTGCTGTTCAAGTAAGTGCAGGTAGCGAAGGATATGTAGATTTCATTTTATCAGCAGAATCATTATCTGACGTTGTTGGACGTGTAGATGTTGTTGCTCAAATGGTTTCAGCTAATCGTGAACTCGTTAAAGCTCAAGCAGACGATAAAGCATCTGTTGAAGCTAGCAAAACAAAAACAGAAGAAAAATTAGCAGATCAACGTAAAGTTACAGGCGAATTAGAAAAATTAAAAGGTGAACTTGAAGGCAAAAAACTTGAGCAAGAATCAGCTGTAGCAACATTAGCTGCTTCAAAAACAACTGCTGAAGGTGAACGTGATACATTTATTGCTAAAAAAGATGAAGCTGATAAAAAAGCTGCGGCATTAGCAGCAGCAACACTTGCAGCAAAAACTCCACCACCAGCACCAGTTCAAACGGATGCTCCAAAAAATGTACCTAACAATGCTGGAACAGATACACCTGCGATTCAAATGCCATCTACAAGTGGAACTGTAACAGCTGCAGAAGGACAAGCAATTGTTGCTGAAGCTGCTAACTATTTAGGAACACCTTATGTATGGGCTGGGAAATCTCCAGGAGGTTTTGATTGCTCGGGCTTTACAGGATATGTTTATAGCCGTGTATTAGGTAAATCAATTGGTGGATTTACAGTTCCTCAAGAATCATCTGGTGTTGAAGTACCAATGAGTGCTTTACAAGCAGGAGATTTATTATTCTGGGGCGCTCGTGGTTCAACTCATCACGTAGCAATCTATGTTGGTGGCGGAACCTATATTCATGCTCCACAAACTGGCGACGTTGTAAAATACCAAAGCTTGAGTGGATATGCTCCATCATTTGCAATCCGTGTTGTAAAATAATTCAGTTAAATCATGCTTAAACAGATAAGGGAATCTTCCTTTGTCTGTTTTTTTTGCTAAAAAAGAAGATAGTTTATATGAGAGTTTTTTAATAGAAAGTTATTACAATCATTAGTTTATGCTATAATTAAATTTACATTAAAAAATTAAGAAAGAGTGGTTTATTTTACATGAAAAAATATATAGTCTTGTTATTTTTATTTATGGGTATTATGATTAGTATCCAAAAAGGGAGACTTGTTGTGGCGGTTGGAGAAGTTGTGGATGCTACAGACAAGACCGTATTTGGAAGCAATGCTTTGGAAGCAAATTCGACAAAAAATCAAAGTGCGCAATTGCAGGATATTTTAGATGAAGCAACAAAACAATCCAAAAGAGTATATATTCCAAAAGGAAGTTATATAATCAATGAATCAATTAACCTTTCAGCGAACTATCAACTAGTTGGAGATACTCAAGGTGCTACAGTTTTAATAAATAACTCTGGTGGAGAAGTTCTTTTAACGGATGCTAGTTATTCCAGAACAAAGAATGTTTTGATTCAAAATTTATTTTTAGATGGTGTAAGTATCTTTTCTCGTTTATCTGATACTATTTCAGTGGAGAATAATGTATTTTACAATTTAGCCTCTAAATTTCCAGTAGATTTAAATGCTTCCAATGATGCAACAATCAATCATAATATTTTTATGCGTGATGCAACTCATTCTCAGCCTAATGATACTTATAACCGAGCCGTTTATATTGGGGGTTACTCAACACAAAATCGTTTTGAACATATGGAAAATACTGTAGCAAATGGAAATTTATTTGGCTTGAAACTTGATGAATTAGATGCAATTAAGAGTTTTAGTCCAGCAGAAACAGATAAAATTATTGTAAATTTGCAAAAGGCAATTACTGAGAAAAAAATTGAGATTACTGGTGGAAATGAACAAAATTATTTTTCAACGGGAATTAACTCATATAGCATGTTAAAGCAAGCAGAGATAAAAGATAATCTATTCTACCAAAACTATGATAATGCAGATATGCATGGTGTATCTGGAGATCATGCGATTTACTTAAGAGGTTCACAAGATATTCAAGTTGTTGGAAATCATTTACGAGGATTACATAATGGTCCAGCAGGCGGCTTCAAATTCAAATCAGGTAGAAATATTACAATTATGAACAATTATTTAAGAAATACAGGAATCATTATGTATGGTACTCCTGAATTTGGTTATGGCGATTCTTACGACCAAGGAACAATTTCTGAACTATCAGGTTGGCTAGTTGCTAATAATACATTTGATTGGAAATACTGGCAAGAAAAATATGCTATTGGGATTGAGTATAATAAGCATACCGGAGATACGAATGTTACAAATGGTGTTTTTATGGACAACCAGTTTGTGAATTATCATAATATACCAGCTAATCGAAGACGTGGCTTGTTAATTGCGGATGGTGGTGGGTTTAGACCAGACAATACGTATGTTGCTAACAATACACGAGATGATACAACTGATAAAAAACTAGACGTTGAATATTGGAGTACAGAAGACTATTTAAAAATGCCGACTGATTGGAAAGCGTTAGTAGATGCAAGTTTGTATGATCGTTACAAGGACGCTTATGTTCCTGTTCGTAATACCTTGCCAATTCCAATAAATAATCAAGTTATTTTGCAAGGAACAACAATTGATCCACTAACATTAGTAGCCGCTACACATGATCAAGATGAAGCAGCTCCAACAGCAAAAATTTTAAATCCAGAAGCTTTAAAGCTTGTAGGAAAACAATCGGTTCATATCCAGTTAGACTATAAGGACGGTTCTATTGTAGAAATTCAAACTGAAGTTCAAGTTGATCCATTACCAATAGGGCAAGTAACGATTCACTATCAAGATGAAGCTGGCAAAAAACTAGCACCAACTAAAGTAGTAACTGGTGCAGTTGGTAGTAGTTTCCAAGCAACACCAGAAATCATTGAAGGCTATACTCTTAAAACCATTCCAACAAATGAAACAGGAACCTATACAGACACGCCTCAAACGGTAACGTATATTTACGAACGAACAATGGGTGCTTCAGTTCATAGTTATTATAAAAATGCGACAGATGGTACAGAGTTAGCAAATTCAGAAATAGTGACAGGTTATCTTGGTGATGCATATACTACAACCGTTAAGGAGATCGAAGGCTATGATTTGACAACAACGCCACCAAATCAGACTGGTTTATTTACAACCCAAGAACAATCAGTGATCTATCTTTATACAAAAAAAGCACCAATTATTATTGATAAACAAGAACTTTTAACAGAAATTGCCAAAGTCAAACTAATCGATTCTGCTCTTTATACAGATGAAAGTTACAATCGATTAATGACTGTTTTAACGCAAGCTGATGCAGTCGCAAATGATCCATTAGCAACACAAGATGCCGTGAATCAAGCTGTTGAAGACTTATTAAAAGCTGTTGAAAGCTTAGTTGAAAAACCAGCAGGACAATTGGATAAGGTCGCATTAGTTCAAGCGATTGATGATGGAAAGATGCTGAATCCTAAAGAATATACGGTAGAAAGTTTCAAGCAAATGACGGATGCATTAGCTATTGCAGAAGAAATTAATAAAAATGCTACTGCAAGTCAGATGGAAATTGATTCGGCAACAGCACAGTTAGTAACAGCTATTCAGAATTTAGTTAAAATTCCAGCATTAGAATTACAAAAACTAGTAGATGTGATTCAACAAGCAAAAGGAATTGATGGGCTGCTTTATACAGATGAAAGCTATGCTAATTTGAAGAGTATTTTGCAATTAGCAGAGAATTTAATTCAAGATATAGCAAATGATCCAACATCATTCATTCAAGCAGATATTGATTTTATGGTGAATCAACTAACATTAGCTATTCAAGATTTAATTGAAAAGCCTATTATTCTTCCAGTAAATAAAGATGCTTTAACGAGCCATATTCAACAAGCTGAATTACTTGTAGCCAAAGATTACACAGTAGACAGTTTTAATATGCTCTTAGCAGAATTAGCTTTAGCCCAGCAAGTAAGGGATGATGAGAATGCAACGCAAGAAGCAGTTGATGAAGCAGAACAAAAGCTACGGTTAGCGATACAACAATTAGTAGTAGTTGAAGAAGTGCAATTAAACTTTGATGCTTTGCAACAAGCAATTCAACAAGCAGAGGCATTGGATGAGAGTTTATATACTCCAGAAAGTTTTGCTCGACTACAAAAAGAATTACAAATTGCCAAACAGTTTATGTTGCAATTTAGCAGAAATATCATTACACAAGCTGATATCGACCAAAGAACAACTAGTTTAATCGCGGCTATAAATCAACTTGATAAGATTAAAGAGACAGTTGAAGATCCAGCTGAAGAGAAACCGGATGAAGAGCTTCCAATTAAGGAACAACCGCCAAAAGGTGATTCAGCTGAGGAAGAAATAGACGATAAAGGGACAACACCTCTTGCAAAAGAAAATGAGTTACTCAATAAACCAACAGGAGTAGCTAAAAAAGATCCAGCAGGGAATGAAACGTATTTACCAAAAACAGGTGAATCGGATTCCATGATGTTTGGTGCCATATTAGGGAGTTTATTACTCATTCTAAATGGAAGTTATTATTACATTCGTAGGATTAAAAATTAACTAAATTAAAAACGTGACTAGGTAGAATATATCTCCTAGTCACGTTTATTTTTATGCATTTAAGCAGTCACAGCGTGTTTATCCTTTTTAATAATACGACTTAATACCAAGGTTAAAATAACGCAACCGATCGCCATACCAATTGCATAAATAAACATCATGTTATAACCTGTTTTGCCAGAATACTTATCTAACCAGCCACCAATCATAGTATACATAAAGACATCTGGAAAATATCCTAAGCAAGAAACAACACCTGAAACTCGTCCAGTCATTTCTACAGGGAAACCAGCATCATCAATAATCGCAAAATATTGACTACGAACAACGTAGATAAAGAATAAACCAAAAATGAAATTCGTAATAACAACATTCGCTAATCCAGCGCTAACAGGAAGGACGATAAATCCAGCAAATGAAGCTCCTAATAAAACTGCACCAATTAAAATAATCTTCACTCTAGAGCCAATTTTATCTGCTAAAAAGCCACCAATAATCCCACCAAAGGCTTGCACAATATAACGAATTCCACCTAAAGTTGTACCAGTAGAAACAGAAATCCCATAGACATTAATAGCATACGTATTAATATAACCTAAAATACCATAGATGCTATAAGCAGTGAAGACAATCCCAACTAATACCCAAACTCTAGGCGATTTCAATGAACTGAAAACACCTTTCGTCACGTCTAAAAAGCTTTGAGTTTGTTCTTCTGCTTGAGTATCTTCAATGATAAACCAATTTAAAATACCGATAATAATAACAGTAATCGCACAAATCCGAATCGCCCAAGCAGTTCCAACAACCGTATCGCTGAATTGATTATAGGCAAAAGTCATACCAAAAACTAGAAAGGCATTTAAAATTCCCCGAAGGCCTTCTTGTAAACCGAATAAACGACCTTGTTCAGAACTATCTCCTAACATTCGTGTCGCCTTAATACAAGCTGACCAATAGGTAATAATCGTGGAAACCCCCATCAAGACAAAAATAATCCGACTAATAGTAAACCCTGGGAAAGTTGAGAACCATAAGCCTAAAAGCCCTGTTGCCAAGAAAGAAAAAGTTAATAACTTCCTAGCTGAAAATTTATCCGCTACAATTCCACCAATAAAATAAGAAAATGTCGCCATTGTTGCGTACCCAGAAGATAATATCCCCATCTGTGTATTCGTTAAGTTCATGGCTTGTTGGATAGGAACATAAAAAGTCTCTCGAATATAAGGCAATTGAAAAATAATTCCTGCTCCAGCAGACAATAACAGCAAAGTCCCATATTTTTTAATAAATGCTTTGTCCATAAATAAATAACCTCCAATTTATTTTTAATAAATATACAAAAAAAGAGAGAGAAACGTCCAATGACGTTACTCTCTCTCAGCTCTCGTAACTGGTATCAGTATAAAACGCATAGAAAGCGCTGTCAACATCTTTTTTTTAAAGATAGATAAATGAAGAAATGAGCAAAGAAATTAATTGTGCTATCTATAGTAACAATTTTTTTGTAGTAAAAAGTCACTAGAAAAAATAAAAAAACGATTGACATTTGAAACGCTTTCAAATATACTTTTGGTAGTTGCTAGAGACGAAAGAGAAGCGACTCCTAATAATAGGAGTGCGCTTTTTTTTGTTTTTCTAAATGAAATTGGCCAAATTTTCATGCAAACTGTATCACGATCAAGTATTGTAAAAAATGAAATATTGGAGGAAAACAATGACTTTAACAAGAGAAGCTATCGTAAACAAAATGGAAGAATTCGTAGGAAAGGAAAATATCCTAACGAACGAAACAGTATTAAAAGAAAGCAGTGTCGATCGTTACCGTAAATACGAAGAATACAATGGTGTATTTACTCGTCCGATACCAGCAGCTATCGTGAAAGTTCATTCAGCAGAAGAAGTATCAAAAGTATTGAGTTTCTGTAATGAACATAAAATTAATGTTATTCCAAGAACTGGTAACTCAGCATTAGAAAGAATGTTAGAGTCAACTAAAGAAAACCATATTATCTTAGATGGTTCTGAAATGAAAGAAATTATTAAAATTGATGAATATAATATGCAAGTAACGACTGGAGCAGGTGTTGAACTAGAAGCTCTAGAAGAACTATTACGTAAAAAAGGCTTAACAACAGGACATTCTCCACAATCTAAACCTTTAGCACAAATGGGTGGGTTAGTAGCAGTTAGAAGTATCGGACAATTCTCAACGCTTTATGGTGGAATTGAAGATATGATTGTTGGATTAGAAGCAGTTTTCCCAAATGGTGAAATTACTCGTATTAAGAATGTTCCTAGAAGAGCAGCAGGTCCAGATATTCGCCACGTTGTTGTTGGAAATGAAGGTGCATTATGCTTTATTACTGAAGTGACCGTTAAAATTTTCCCTTATATGCCAGAAAACAACAAATTCCTAGGGTACACATTAGATAATCTAAGTACTGGTTTTGAGATTTTACGTAAAGTCATGGTTTCAGGTTACAAACCATCCGTTGCACGTTTATATGATGAAGCAGATGCAGTGGGACATTTCTCTCATTTTGCTGATGGAAAATGTGTCTTACTCTTCATGGCAGAAGGCGCTAAAACAGTTGCTGAAGCAAATCACAAAGGGATTGCTGAATTAGTTGCAGAATATAGCGATGTAAAACAAGTAGACAGCCAATTAATTGAAGACTGGTTCAACCAATTAAACTGGGGTCCAGCACAAGTCGAAGAAGAAAGAGAAGAAATTCTACAAACTGAGAATGTTGGTTTTACAACTGAGATTGCCAGTGATTGGGAAAATATTCATAAAATCTATGAAGCTGTAGTGAAACGTGTTCCAGCTGAAGTTCCAGATGTTACATGGATTGGTGGACACTCATCTCATAGTTATATTAACGGAACAAACTTATACTTTGTTTACTACTACAACATCGTAGACATTAAACCAGAAGAAGAGATCACAAAATACCACAATCCAATCAACCAAATTATTGTAGAAGAGTCATTAAAACATGGCGGAACAATGGTTCATCATCATGGTGTTGGGAAAGCAAGAGCTCCATGGATTAAAGAAGAATATGGTTCATCGTACTATATCTTAGAGACATTGATGAAAGCTTTTGATCCAAATAACATCATGAACGCTGGGAATATTATCCCAACTGAATTTTTAGAGAACTAAGTTATGAAGGTTGTAGTGTGCTTTTCCTTAGTGGAAGATATTGATAATCTATCCAAACGAGAGTGGGCACTTATTCAAGAACAGTCTAGTGACCAATCAATGATCCGAAAAAAAGTCGGATTATCTGAGGAAAGTGCGCTAGAACAAGTTTTACGAATCCCACAAATGCTACCGAATCATGAAGAAATAGCCTTAGAAGCAGTTAGTTTTTATTACCAAGAATCAACGGAACAAGTGAATCTTTCAACTAAGCTAACCGCTCTGGGTTATCACGTAACCAATTTTTATGGAGCAGAATTTATTCGCTATCAAGCACAGAAAAAAGGCGATATTCTTAGAACCTATTTGGACCAATCAAAGCAGACCGATTTATTCGTTTTTGCTCATGAGAATGAAGTTCTTGGATTTGACGAATTGCCTTACTATTTAGCTGAAAAGTTAGAAGTACCATTAATTTCCAATGTTGCAAAGATAGAAGAAATAACTACTAAAAAGTTGCTTCTTTCAGTGAACCAACCTAATGGAACAGCGCTGGTGGAAGTCGACTTACCAGCAATTATTACGATCGGTCTTTCTACGATTACTCATTTGAGGATGCCAACGTTAAAAGATCGTATTCAAACAAAGAATAATCCCATCAATAAGATTCAAATTCAACAAAATTATCCAGAAATTGAACAGCCAAATTATTCAAAATCACTACCTGAACAATGGAAACCCATTGAGTTAAAGCCACGTATTGGAAAAATAACAACTTTGGCAGATGAAGAATCCATTGAGGAAGTCTATCAATTGTTAATGGAAGGGAGTAAAGATAAATGAAGACTACTTTTGTCCTTCATGTAAATCATTTAGACTTCCAGAAACAAGTGCAGCAACTTGAAGAATTAGCAGATTCACTAACCAATACAGCACTAATAATGCCAGAACTATGGCTCCTTTGCCAAAATAAAGCGCAATATAGAGAAGTGGAAATTCTTTTTACTAGATTTTCAACGGTTCAAGTCCTTATTTGCGAGACTGTATGGACTGATTTTGTTTCTCACAAGGCTAATTTTCTTTCGTTAGTTGCTACAGAACAACCAGAAATGATTTTGTTTACTGGAGATCAGTTTGGTAAAGAGTTAGCAGCTAGAGTCAATGCT
The DNA here is from genome assembly GCF_000744375.1 of Carnobacterium gallinarum DSM 4847. Taxonomy (NCBI): domain Bacteria; kingdom Bacillati; phylum Bacillota; class Bacilli; order Lactobacillales; family Carnobacteriaceae; genus Carnobacterium; species Carnobacterium gallinarum. The sequence goes on from NZ_JQLU01000005.1 coordinate 1,466,048, forward strand.
ACGATGAAGAAAGATATTTATTTTAATGTAAAACAAATTCAACGGATAACCGAGAACGCTATCCAAATTCAACAAGAGTTATTTGGTAGTCAATTACTGGGGATTTCAGATTTACAAAAAATGCCGATAGTGTTAGTGCTAGCAGCAACCTACAATCAAAATAAATCTATACAAACAAAACAAGTAAAACCTAAGGTTGTAGAGATACGTGAGTTTGAACCTAAATCTTCAATTAAAAAAATTCGCGTTCTCAAAAAATACACTCAGCAATCCATAGATCTAGTAGCCAGTCCATTTATTGTGGCAATTGGTCGAGGTGTTCAATCTGAAATTGGGGCCCAAGAAGCAAAAGAATTTGCTAGTAGGTATCATGGTGAAGTAGGTGGTACTCGTGCCGCAACAACTAATGGTTGGTTAAGTCACGATCGTTTAATTGGCGTTTCAGGGAAAAGCAGTCATGCAGATATTTGCTTAACATTAGGCGTATCCGGGCTACCGGCATTTACCAAAGGAATTGAGAACTGCAAAAAAATTATTGCTGTTAATAAAGATTCAGAGGCTTTGATTTTTAATAACTGTGATATTGGATTTGTATGCGAAAGCCAAGAATTTATCGAAAAATTGTTAGAAAGAAGGGAGAAAGGTGATGGCTGAATTAATAGAAGACATGACGATCAAATACGAAGATTATTTATCAGATGAATCTAAGCTACATGGTTTTGCCAAAACAATCTCCTTCCCTAAAACAGAACATGAAGTGCAACAGATTTTAGCGAAATGTCAACAAAAGGAGCTAACCTTTACGATTCAAGGTGGTAAAACTGGGATTTGTGGTGGCGCCGTTCCTAATTCGGAGCATGTTATCAATTTAGCCCAATTAAAAGAACGTTTATGGGCAGAAAAAGATGCTGCAACGGGGAACGTAATCGTAGAGATTAGTAGTGGTTTTACATTATTAGAGCTACATGAAATGCTACGAAAAAAGGAATTTGGACAACAAGAGATGCGCCGAATAGTTGATAAAAAGCTCACTTATTGCTGGTTGCCTGATCCAACAGAAGAGTCGGCAACAATCGGTGGAATCTTAGCAACTAATGCAAATGGACCATGTAGCAAAAAATATGGTGGATTAACCAATCATATTCAAGAAATCCGTGTATTATTGCCAAATGGGGAGATACTTGAAATTCCAAAAGATCGTTATTTACTCGAAGCAGGTCAGATTAATCTGCCAAATGGTCAAAGATTACCATTAGAAAATCAACAATTTGCGACAGCCTTTTCAGGTGATTTGCTTGATTTATTTATTGGTAGTGAGGGTTTGTATGGTGTGATTTTAAGTGCCAAATTAATCGTAGTTCCACAAGCCAATCAGCGCTGGATTGTAACTTTTTTCTTTGAAAATGAACTAGACGCAGGAACTTTTGCTCAGGAAATACTGATAGCAAAAGAATATGAACCGAGCATTGCTGCGATTGAATTTATGGATGATCAAACAATTAGTCTGTTAGATCGTGAAAAGTATACATTGGATAAGATTAAGGAGCTGCCTGATGTAGCAGAACAATTTAACTGCTTAGTTTACGTGGAAATTCATGAAGATTCTGAGGAAGCCATGCTACAAACAGGTGAATGGTTAATTGAAAAAGCAATGGAGAATCATAGTGATGTGGATGCTTCTTGGGTAGCATCTGAATTAGCTGAGATTGATCGCCTGCATGCTTATCGACATGGAGCGCCAGAATTAATTAATCGAGCGATGGAAGGTAATCAGCAAAAATGTCAAATGGTTACTAAGTTAGCTACAGATTATTCGATTATGAATGCAGAATTTTCACTAGTTTTAGCGAGTTATCGTGAGATTCTAAAAATGTGTCAAATGCCGTATTTTATTTTTGGACATATGTTAAATGGACATCTACATGTGAATTTTCTACCAGAAAATGAAGCAGAGATTGAAGAAAGCAAGGTCTATCTCAATCAATTAGCTGAATTTGTCCTGAGTCAAAACGGGCAATTAGCTTCAGAGCATGGCTTAGGTAAATTAAAAGCAAGTCTATTAAATCGTGAACTCTTTGTTGCGAAACAAGTAGCTGCTTTAGCAGAGGTCAAAGATTATTTTGATCCAACTCAATTAATGAATCCAGGGAATCAGCGATGGTTATAAAAATAGGTGTTTTTATCAAACAAGTTCCAGCTAATTCAGATGGGAAAATGGATCCTAAAAAAGGTCTTCTAATCAGAAAAGGTGAACCTAAAAAATTCAATGTTTTTGATTATTCAGCTTTAGAACTAGCTTTTCATATTAAAACCATTCTATCAGATGTTGAAATTAGTTGTTTTACAATGGGACCGGACGAGTCAGAGGCTATATTGTATGAAGGGTTGGCGTTAGGAGCAGATAAGGCATATCATATTTGTGATCGCGCATTTTCAGGAGCAGATGCACTGGTCACGTCCTATACATTAAGCCAATGTGTCGATCACGTTGCTGATTTTGATTTGTTGCTTTGTGGGAAACAAACAACTGATGGCGATACGGGGCAAGTTGGAAGTGGAATTGCTGCTTTTAAAGAAATTCCTTATATTGGAACAGTCAGTTTTTTAGACGCAGTAACAGATAAGACAATTACCGTTTCTCAAAAGTTAACGGATGGTTACCAAACAATTAAAGTTCCTTTTCCAGCATTACTTTCAACAGAAAAAGAATTGTATCCGATTCGGATTCCTTCTTTAAAAGGGAAAATTCAAGCTAAAAAACAAGTGATTCAACGAATAACACTACTGGATTTGCCAAATCAAAATGTAGCTGACTATGGTGCGAAAGGCTCACCAACTAGAGTTAGAAAAATTTACTCTGCTGCAATTCCACAAGAAATACGTGTGAATACCGAACCTATCCAGCAACAGACGGCACAAATCAAGCAAATTATGCAAGATTTAGGAGTATTGGGATGAAAAATGAGACGAATATAAAAGATATTGTTGTCTATGTGGAGCTTGAAAATCAAGAGCTAAGCCAGTTATCCTTGCAGTTAATCTCGAAAGCGAATGAGTTAACGAAAGTAACAGGAGGAGAAGTGTCTGCCTGCCTAGTTAGTCATCAAAAGGTAGCATTGCCAAGCTTGCCAGAGTGTTTAGCTGAATTAAAGATTTTTCAATTGATTCAACCGCGTTTTTTTATTGCCAATCACTATGCCCAACTGATTATTGCTTACCTTCAAGAAACGCAACCACTGTTAGTTTTAGTTGGATCAACTCCGATTGGAAAAGCGATGGCTCCAATTATTGCCGTAGCCTTTAAAACCGGATTAACTGCCGATTGTACGGACTTATTGATAGAGAATCAGACAATTGTCCAAGTTCGCCCAGCATATGGTGGGAATGTCCTTGCTGAAATAGTAACAAAAACAACACCAAAAGTTTGTACCATTCGAGAACATGCATTTTCAGAAAATCTCGTATTTACTAAATCAGTAACTAAAAAAATTAGTTATGAAGTGTTAAATTTAGAAACAAATGTTGAACTGCTTTATCAGAAGCCCATAAAAAAAGCAGAGAAGCAACAAAGTAGAATTAAAATTATTGTGGGAAAAGGGGTTAAAAAGAAAGCTGATTTAGAGTTAATTGAAAAATTATCTAAAAAAATAAACGGTGAAATACTCTGTTCTAGAGGATTAGTTGAAAGAGGTTGGTTTACACCAGAATCACAAGTTGGTTTATCTGGGAAAAGTCTGCAAGGGGACATTGTTATTACATTAGGTGTTTCAGGGTCTGTTCAATTCTGTTCGGGAATCAAAAATTGTAGTTGTGTGATTGCTGTAAACAATGATCCAAATGCTCGTATTTTTTCAGTAGCGACGTACTCCTTCTGCTCAGACCTATATGAAGTAGTTGAATCATTCATGAAAAATTAAGCAAATCTTCTATTCAAGTAACGGATGTGTTATAATTTTTATACAAAGTTATTGTTAGGGGTGTGCTTAATAGTGAAGGCAAATATTATCGAAGTACTAGAAGAGAATCCAATCGTAGCAGCAATAAAAGACAATAAAGGATTAGAAAAAGTGTTAACTTCTAGTTGTGAAGTTATTTTTGTACTATACGGCGATATTTGTTCAATTGGTGGCATTGTACAGAAATTAAAAGATGCTGGAAAATATGTATTTGTCGACATTGACCTAGTTGAAGGGACCTCAACCAAAGAAATTGTTGTAGATTTTATGAAAAATGTAACGAAAACCGATGGAATTATTAGTTCAAAAGCCTCAATTGTAAGAGCTGCAAAAGAAAAAGGTTTTTTTACGATTCATCGTTTCTTTTTAATCGATTCAAAATCATTTAAAAATTTACCAAAACAATATTCAAATTCAAAAGCAGATATTGTTGAAATACTACCAGGTGCGATGCCAAAAGTCTTAGGCTGGGTGCAAGAAGCTGTTAAAGTTCCAATTATTGCAAGCGGTTTAGTCTGTGATAAAGAAGACGTATTAATCGCTTTACGAGCTGGAGCAATAGCTGTTTCAAGTACAAATGAAGATGTTTGGGATAATATCTAACTTTATAATTAAATAGTTACAATAAAACGCATTGCTAGAGAGAAGAGAAAAGCAGACGCCTTATTTAGGTGTTTGCTTTTTTTGAATTAAAAAATTTAAATTTGTGTTCTTAATCATTTTGAAAGCGATTGCTTGTTGATGGATAAAATAAACCAGACAAATTAGGAGGAATTAATAATGAATATTACAGATTTTGAAATGGATTTCTTTTCACTAAAAGGTAAAGCTGCAATTGTAACTGGTGGAAACACAGGTTTAGGTCGTGCATTTGCACTAGCCTTGGCTAAAGCAGGAGCGAAGCTATTTATTCCAAGTATTGCTGAAGATGATGGAACGACGCAACAGTTAATTGAAGAAGCTGGCTCACAAATGACCTTTATGAAAGCTGATATTACAGCAGAAGGAATGCCTAAAAAGATTATTGCAGCTTGTAAAGAAGCTTATGGCAGTGTAGATATTGTTGTAAATTCAGCCGGTATTTGTAAAATTGCTGATGTTGAGAACTTTGGCAGAAATGAATGGGATCCAATGATTAGCCTGAATTTGACAGCAGCTTTTGAATTAAGCTATGAAGCATCAAAAGAAATGATTCCTCAAAAGAGTGGGAAAATTATCAATATTTGTTCATTATTCTCATTTTTAGGTGGACAATGGTCGCCTGCATATGCTGCAACGAAACATGGTTTAGCTGGTTTTACAAAAGCTTACTGTGATGAATTAGCACAATATAATATTCAAGTAAATGGCATTGCACCAGGCTATTATGCAACAGATATTACGTTGGAAACAAGAAGCAATCCTGAAACAAATCAACGAGTATTAGATCATATTCCAGCTAACAGATGGGGCGAAACTCTTGATTTAATGGGAACAACAGTCTTTTTAGCGAGTCGCGCTTCTGATTATGTCAATGGACATATATTAACAGTAGATGGTGGCTATTTAGTACGATAAAAAGAAGGAGAATTAAATTGATGGAAAAAAAATACATTATTGGTGTGGACGGCGGTTCACAAAGTTCTAAAATTGTGATAGTTGATTTAGAAGGAACGGTTATTTGTAGCAGTACTCAAACACTGCAGCCGACTTATTTAGCGGAACCAGGAATTGTTGAGCATCCAGACGATGATTTATGGGATTCAATTGTTGTGGCTTGTAAAGAAACAATGGCTAAATTTACTGGCGATAAAAAGGATATTATTGGCGTAGGATTAGGGAGTATTCGTTTCTGCCGAGCATTATTGAAAAAAGATGGATCACTTGCGCAGCCAGTTATGAGTTGGATGGATGCTCGTGTATCACGTCCCCACGATGAAACGAATCCAGAAGTTGCCTATGTTACAACTGCAACTGGGTACATTACACACCGTTTTACAGGTGAATTTAATGATACAGTTGCCAATTATCAAGGCATTTGGCCAATCGATACAGATACATGGGATTGGTTAGCAGATAAAGCTGAATTTGATGCATTTAATATTCCTAGAGAAATGTTATTTAAATTAAAAATGCCAGGGGATGTTTTGGGATCAGTTACGAATAGAACAGCTGAGTTAACTGGGATTCCAGCTGGGATTCCAGTAATTGCAACAGCCAATGATAAAGCGGTTGAAGCATTAGGTGCCGGTCTAAAAGGCGATGAAGCAATTTTGATTTCATTGGGAACCTATATTGCTTCGATGGTTGAAGGGAAAGAAAATCCTAAAGGCACCCAGAATTTTTGGACTAATTTTGCTTGTGAGCCTCATAAATATCTCTATGAAAGCACAGGGATTCGACGTGGAATGTGGACAGTTAGTTGGTTTAAAGAAGTGCTAGGAGATAGTTATATTGAAAAGGCTGCTAGTAAAGGTTTAACAGCAGAAGAATTGCTAAATACTGAACTAAAAGATGTACCTGCTGGTAGCGATGGATTAATGACAATTTTAGATTGGTTAGCTCCAACAGATGCACTTTATAAAAAAGGCGCTATGCTTGGTTTTGACGGTCGTCATGGTCGCGCGCATATTTATCGTTCGATTTTAGAAGCAATTGCCTTAACAATGAAAAATCATGGAGAAGCAATGTGTGATGAATTAGGTAAAAAGCGGAAAAAAGTAATTATTTCAGGTGGTGGTTCCAATAGTGATGTCTTTATGCAGATATTTGCAGATGTTTTTGGTATTCCAGCACAACGGAATGTTGTGAATGGCTCAGCGAGTTTGGGTGCAGCAATTAGTGTAGCAGTAGCTCTAAATTACTATAAGAGCTACGAAGAGGCGACGGCGAAGATGGTTCAAATTCAAGAAATGTTTGAACCTATTCCAGAAAATGTAATGCTGTATGACAAAATGAATCAAGAAGTATATCGCAATATTACAGACTATACAGATGGACTATTCAAAAAAACATATCCACTATTTAATTGAAATCGACTGAACATTAGATGGGAGTCCAAGTGGAATTTAGCTTGGACTTCTTCAAAATCAAAATATATATACATAGAAGATGTACTAAAATAAAGGCATATTGCTTTTTATAGTTGATACTTAAACCAAAAATAACTATAGTTTACGCTAGGTATGTTAAAATTGAGATAGAATTCATCCCATTTTAATTGTGAATTTAACAAAGCTAGCATACTAGCGTGTTCATATGGTGGCATGTTTAAGAAAGTAAGAAATCCACTAATTAAGCGAGGGGAATATGGATGGTAAAGAAAAATATTTTTAGAATAGTGATTGTGCTAATTGTATTAGTAGTCGGCTTTTTTTCGTATGATACATTTTCAGGTAAAGAAGAAGCTATCAAAGTAGCGGGTGGCGTGACATCAGAATCGCAAATACTAGCATCATTAGTTAGCGAAATGATTGAACATGAAACCTCAAATAAAGTCACCTTGTTAAATAATCTTGGTTCGGCTAATATTATGCACAAAGCCATGCTAAAAGGAGATGTTGATATTACGTCAACAAGGTACACAGGTACAGACTTAATTGGAACGCTCAATTTACCGCTAGAAAAAGATCCAGATAAGGCACTAGAAATTGTTCAGCAAGAATTTAAAAAGCGCTACGAACAAGTGTGGTTTCCTAGTTATGGATTTGAAAATCAATTTACTTTTATGGTGACAAAAGAAACTGCTGAAAAATATCAATTAAAAAAAGTGAGCGATTTAAAAAATGTAGCTCCAGAATTAACTTTAGGTGTGGATCCAACGTGGTATAAGCGAGAAGGTGATGGATATCCAGCATTTGTAGAGACCTATGGAACAAAATTTAAACGTGTTTTTCCAATGCAGATTGGGTTAGTTTATGATGCTGTTTCTGCAGGGGAATTAGATGTTGTACTTGGTTATTCAACAGATGGACGAGTGGGAAGTTATAATTTAACGATGCTAGAAGATGATTTGCAATTCTTTCCACCATACTCTGCTAGCTTAGTTGTTTCAGAAAAAACATTGAAGGCTCATCCAGAGTTGAAAAAAATTCTAGGACGATTAGAAGAAACGATTGACACAAAAACCATGCAAAAATTAAATTTTGAAGCAGATAATGATTTAACGGAACCAAGTGTAGTTGCAAAGAAATTTTTAGAAGAGCATGATTATTTTAGAGAATAAGGACATATAACAGCAAAAAAGTTAAAGTAGAATCTCAAGAAATTAGGATAACTCATCCTGTTTTTTGAGGTTTTTTTGTTAGTTATTAAACTATTTTTTTAGATTATAGTATAAATTTGGTCATGGAAAAAATAGAATTTTTGAAAACAAAAAAATTTTGGGGGGCAATACTATTTATTTTGAATATCTTGCTTGTAATTGACATTAGGTCATCTGTTAAGATAAAAATAAAGGAAGTGAAGAAAGGGGATGATTTATTGAAGATTAGAAAACAGCTGTAAAATATAGAATCGAAAGTTACCAAAATATATTGGTTTAAAATAATTTTTTATCAAAGGAACAAAAATAATCAATAGGAGTTGTTGATATGAAAAACAAAAAAATAAATAAGATTTTAATTATTAGTGCTTTATCTACTTCGTTGTTAGTCAATCCGATAATAGGCTCTCAAATACCCACCAATGCATATGCTGCTGAGGTAGAAACTGGCGCACAAAAAATAGTTGTTGGAAATGTAACACTAACTTCATCAAAATTATCCATTGATTCAACGAGTAAAGATGGCTCAGGACTAATTTTCAGCTTGGAATGGTTGAAGGAATCAAAGGTAGATGTATTACAAATCGATTTAGTGGTAACCAATGGAACGATTGTTTCAACTTCATTAGACCCATCTTCTTATAGCATTAAAGAAGATGGTAAAAGAGTCCGACTTTTAATTGATAAGCGTTTAGATGCTGTTGAATTATTTGTTAAAGCAGATAATCCAAAAGAGAATAATGCTAATGTAACTGCAAAAATGGACTTGGGCTACTCTGGTGAAGCAAATAATTATGAGGAAGATAGGGGAGCATTTTCATTTGATATTCCGATTGTTGAAAAAGTTGTAGCAGTAACGAAAGAGGAAGATAAAGGCATTCCTACTCAATCTACAACGGACAAACAAAAAACAGAAAAGACACCAACAAATGAAGAAAAAAATAGTATAGACACTAGCTCAAAAAATCCAACTAATAAAAAATCTCAAAAGACTAGCAACGCAATCGTTAGCAAGATAGAAAAAAAGAATCAAGGTATGTTACCCCAAGCAGGAGAAAAGCGTGTGTTTATTTATGGTATTGCAGGAATTATTATTATCGGATTGACCATACTCGTTTATTCTAGAATCAAAAATAAAGAGAAGAGATAAGCATGAAAACCGTTTTAGTGTGCATTCATGAGCTTTTTTTGACAAAAATAAAAAATACAAAGGGGAATTACTATGAAAAATAATAAATTAAAAAAGGCTGTTACAATTGGATTATTATCGACAACTCTATTTTCAAATATGCTATTTGTTCCTGCAATCAATAAGGTAGCATACGCTGAAGGGAATGTATCAACAACTAAAGTAGCTGAAAGTGTTACAGTTGGAAATGTTGTAATAACACCAGATAGCAAGGTAATTGATTTAAAAAATACAAATGGCACAATGATAAATCTAGATCTAAATTGGTTGAAAGAATCTAAAGTAGATGTATTGCAATTAGATTTAACTTTTACAAATGGAACAATCGTAGCGACATCATTAGATAGATCTTCTGTAAATATCAAAGAGGGTGGCAAAAAGGCTAGAATTCTTCTAGATCAACGCCTAGGTAGTATACAATTGTATATCAAAGGAGATAGTCAAACAGTAAATAATTCAAATGTAACGATGTCTATGATTCTCGGATATTCGGGAGAAGCAAATGGATATACAGAATCAAAAAATAACTATAGTACGGATTTGCAGATTGTGGATGTAATGCTTGAAAAAGCTAAGGAAGAGAATAAAGTTACGGTGAATAATTTGCCTAATTTAACTAATGAAGATAAAACTGGATTCGATCAACAAATAGATGAAGCAAAAACGATCGAGGTAATTCAACAAATTGTTGAGAATGCTAAAGTAAAAGATAGAGAAAATGTATTAGAACAGGCTAAAGAAACAGGAAAAGCAACGATTAATAGCTTACCCAATTTATCTGATATCGAAAAAAATGGATTCAACCAACAAATAGATGGTGCAAAAACAGTTGAAGAAGTGCAACAAATTGTTGAAACGGCTAAAGTGAAATCTGCAACAAATGTATTAGACCAAGTGAAAGAAGCAGGAAAAGCAACGATTAACAGTCTGCCAACATTAACGGATGCAGAAAAAGCAGGATTCAACCAACAAATAGATGGTGCAAAAACAGTTGGAGAAGTGCAACAAATTATTGAAACGGCTAAAACAAAATCTACAACAAATGTATTAGACCAAGTGAAAGAAGCAGGAAAAGTAACGATTAACAGTTTGCCAACATTAACGGATGCAGAAAAAGCAGGATTCAACCAACAAATAGATGGTGTAAAAACAGTTGAAGAAGTGCAACAAATTATTGAAACAGCTAAAACAAAATCTACAACAAATGCATTAGAACAAGCAAAAGAAGCAGGAAAAGCAACGATTAATAAATTACCAACATTAACGGATGCAGAAAAAGCAGGAGTAAATCAGCAGATAGATGAAGCTAAAACCGCAGAAGAAATTCAGCAAATTGTTGAAACGGCTAAAATAAAATCTGCCACAAATGCATTAGAACAAGCAAAAGAAGCAGGAAAAGCAACGATTAATAAACTGTCAGCATTATCAGATGCAGAAAAAACCGAGTTTAATAAACAAATTGACGGAGCTCAAACAGTTGAAGAAGTTCAACAAATTGTCGAAGAGGCTAAATCAAAGGATACAGAAAAAGCATTAGAACAAGCAAAAATAGATGGAAAGAATACAATTAACGCTTTTGAAAACTTAACAGATAGAGAAAAAAATAATTTTAATCAACAGATAGATGAAGCAAAAAATCTAGAAAAAATTCAACAAATTGTCGATGAAGCGAAACAAAAAAATGCAGAATTTCTGTTAGGAGATGTCAATAATGATGGCTATGTTAACTTTGTTGATGCTGCGCTATTAAAAGCATATATTGTAATGGAACAGTTTCCAAATAATATTGAAGATAAAGAACGGTTCATGAAAGCAATCGATTTAAATAAAGATACGACTATTAATATCCGCGATTATGCCCAATTAAAAGCGTTGTTAGTATAAAGTAGTAATGTAAAAATAAGAAGAGCATCTCCTTTCAAATTCATAATGAATGGAATTGGAGATGTTTTTTTAGTATTACACTAAGAAAATTTAAATCAAAATCAATGTAATTGAAGGAAAAAGTAGTAGGAATAACAATAACTTATTTTTAGGAGTGATGATGATGAATAATAAAAGAAAATGGATAAAAAAGAGCTATCAATTTGGAATAATTGCGTTGGTGCTTATTGTGGGACTTAAACTATCGTTTGTTGATAAACTGGTTTATGCTGAGGAACCAACTAGTGTGAGAGAAAGTAACCAGCAGTTAGAAAATGGAACTAGTGAATTGAACAGTCTTGAATCACCAATAATTACAAAAGATGAAGAGCCAAACAAGGATGTAGAAAATCAAGAATCGGTTATAGAATCAGAAGAACCTTCTGATTCACCAAAAGAACCTTCTGATTCATCAAAAGAAGAGCTGCAAGAATCTAATGCAAATAATCCCGTAAGTTCACCTGAAATACAACAAGTAGAGAAGGAAGAAAATGAAGAGCTTAGCACAAGAGTGTTAAAAAATCCCGTAAGTCTTAATACTGAGTTAAATGTTAGTGTTAATGAAGTGGTAAAAAACAAAGATCGATACAATATAAGTGGATATTTTGAATTGAAAAATTCACTGTTCAATAGTATTGGTATTTTACCAAATCATTATTTTGAAGTTGGGCTACCTCCAAATTTAAATAATGCAGTAGCGTATATCAAGCTAAATGGGCAAACTTTCAAGCAAAATCACGATGGTGTTTATGGATATTATGTTCAAAATATCATTTTTAAGAATTCATCTATACCCTTTGAAATTGAACTTACTATAAATGCTATTTCTCAAGATGAAGGAAGTATACAATTTTCTGATACCGTAAGTGAATTATTGAGGATCAAAACGTATACTGGAACTATTGAGTTAAAAAAAATGTATCTCAAAATTAATGCATTGATCATTCCAAAAGCTACTAAAGAAATTGATGCTTTAACGAACCTAACAGATGTACAAAAAAAAGATTTTAAAAATCAAATGAATCAAGCAAAAACGCCAAAAGGAATCAAAGAGATTGTTGATGCTGCTAAAAAACAGAATTTATTGATGCCAAAGTTAATAGAAGCTAAAAAAATAGGGAACCAGACAGTGAATAACCTGATGAACATAACAGGTAAAGAAAAATCAGGATTTAATCAACAAATCAATCAGGCAACAACAGTCGAAGAAGTCCAACAAATTATTAAAAATGCTAAGGCAAGAGATCAAGCATTTATTATTGGGGATTTGAATAGTGATCGGATAGTGAATAGTGTTGATGCAGCTTTATTTAAAGCGTATGTATTAAGTGGAGAAATTCCAAGCAACATTCTGAATAAAGAAAAATTTATAAAAGCAGCAGATTTTAATAAAGATAACCGGATTACTATTGTAGACTATGCAAGTTTAAAATTACTATTAACAGGAAACTAAGGGGAGCTATTTCCTAAAATAAAACAACAGTTTTTTCTGTTGTTTTATTACATAATATAAAAATGAAAATAGAGTGGCTATTTTTAGTATGTAGGGATCTAGTATTCATATAAGTACAATGTTGTATTTATATGAAGTGGGAATTTTACTTATATAATTTATTTAGAGAGAAATAATATAGAATATTTGTGTTTGGAAAATACTATGAATACTCGTTTTTAAGTAAATATATTAATTTTAAAATGTTATTTAATGACGAATGTGAAATTGGTATATGTATTAAAAGTATTTGAAAATAAGTGTTAGATTTAATTTTTGTATGATTATGATTGAAAGTTCCGTAAGGGAATCTGTTATTCTAAGATTACATAATAAGAACTTTAAAAAAGGAGGAAGAATGTATTCTATATCTGAAGTTGCAAGAAAATTCGGTATCACAGTAAGGACAATTCGGTATTATGAGGATGTTGGTTTAATCAACAAAGGAACTAGGAAAAATGGTATCAGACACTATGAAAAAGATGAAATTGTTTATAGTATCAGTTGTATCATTTTTATGAAGTCATTGAACTTTAAAATAGCTGAAATAAAAGATATTTTGAAGCATCCTATTTATATAAAAGAGATTCTTATGAATATTAGAATTTTTCTAATTGAAAAAGAAATCTTTACTCTTAGTAAAGAAAAAGAATATTTGGTAGAAAGTTTAGTAAACAAAGATTGGAAGCAAATTCCAATTAATGATGAGAATATTGTAGTAAAATTAACAGCTGGATCAACTAGTATTGCAAAAAAATTAAATAAGATTGAAAAAATGGGGGAATATTCACGTGGAGAAATAAATGAATTTGTTTCAGAATACAAGGCATGGCATAAAGATAGCGGGATTCTAATTGACGATGATCAACTCTACCTATTTTTAACTAGTAATGATTATACTAAAAATAAATGTTTGAAAAGCATTCTAAGAAAGTATTTTGAATGCAATAATTTAAAGAGTTTCTACCAATAATATTCTTTAAAAAAATGGAAAAATACGGAGATAGTTAGAAAACATTGCTCACCTTGTAACAAAATTTGTGTAGAGTATGTAACAATGAAAATACTTTACACAAATTTATCGTTGAAAAAACTCAGCAAGATAGTGGGAATTGTTTAAAGTTTACTCAAAATGATACGAATAAACTGGATTTTAGGTTAGTTAATAGATGACGGATAACCTATATATAGTTTCGACTAAATCAGGACTATAAAAGTAGCATGGAAAAGAAATTTTTCTGCTGCTTTTTTAACTGGTTTTATATTGGAAAATTAGTTACGATAGTTATATAAACTAACGATCAATTTTTGTTTAAAAGTAGATAATAAAAAGTTCCTTTTTTAGTTGTAAAAAAAAGAATGGTTAAGTATATTTAGAGCAAGCAGAATGAAGAGTGTTGATAATCATACAACGTATGGCAAAGCCTATGGCAGATGGAGTCCAGATAGATAACCTTTAAAAATTAAAAATAGTTCGTAAACTTAGCGATTATAAGTAATTGATTAGGAGTGATAAGGTGAAGTATTGGTATACTCGACTATTAAGTGTTAAATATCTACTTGGTTTTTTTCTTGGAGTAGCAATAGTTAGCAGCCACATTGTTTTTGAAATGGTTCCTAGAATCCGATATTTAGATGGTGTTGATGTAATCAATCTGCCAAGTACTACTTGGCTAGGTGGCGATATCAATGGAGGAATTCCTAGTATCTATTATTTATTATTACCGCTTTTTTCAGTATTAGGAGCCAACTTAATTGTTTTTGAGGATAAAAAAAATAGTTACTTTTTAAGGTTTATTCAAAAACAAAGTATATTTCGTTATTCAATGAGAACATTTGGTTTAAGTTTTATTTCAGGATTCCTTATTTCATTTATTTCTTTGGCTATTGACTTTATAGTAGCATTTAGCTTATTTCCTAATATAAATCCAGATATTATTTTGAATTCAAATTTAAGTGTTACTTCAAAATCAACCTATTTTAGTGACTTATTTTTTACAAATCCCTACTTGCTAATTTTTATGTATATGATTATGGCAGGCTGTATGTCGGGACTGTACTCCTGTACATCTGCAACAATTAGTCTATATGTCAAAAATATTTATATAGCTCTTAGCACTGTATTTTTAATCACAGTAATCTTAACGACCCTATCCTATGTAGTTCCAAAAATTATTTACTCTCCAGCGTCAATTTTACAAGAATTGGGTGGGGGATATTTACCACCTTTTAGTAGTATTGTTAGTGTATATTTCATTGTATTAGTCACCAGCTTCTATTATTTTATTAGAGGAGTTAATAAAAATGCAGTTATTTAATTACTATTTTAAAATGAAGTCTACAAAGAATTATTTAATAGATGGGGTCTATTTTTCAACTTTAATTGTCTTTTTTAGTGCCCTATTCTATTTATATATGGGGAAAGAGGCAACAAAAACATTTTCTCTATTAGAAATGTCAAAAGGCGGATTAACAAATGGTGTTAATATTGAATTAATTATGATACCGATACTTCCAACCCTAATTATTTATCCAATGATCTCTATTTTATTTCCGCAAATTTTTTTTGTGAAAAAGCCAATAATGTTAATTAATTTGCAGTTATTTTTCTACTATCTATTATATCTTTTGGCATTTATAGTTGCCATAATTTTAATGGGAACGATTGTCTTAAATAAAATGACATACGAATTAAATGTTATTTATCTTTTGTCCCTACTTCTTGCATTATTGGCTAATTTTATCTTTTTTAAACTTATTTATTTAATTTATAGTATTACGACAAACAAAGTTGTGACTTTGATACTGGTATATTTGTTTTGCTATATTGATTTGGCATTAAATAAAGTAAACATTTTTTTCTTTTTTTCACATGGCATTCTCGGAACTAAAGAGAATCAAAATATAGCACAATTCACTGAGAATGTATTATTTCTTATATTGTTATTTATTATTTTGGAGGTTAGCCAACGATGGATACTATCAGAGAAAAATTATATCAAAAAAGCCAAATAATAAATAAAGTGCTTATTCGGAATGGCTATTTGCTGTTTAGTTATATAAAGATTAGAGCGTTAGTGTTATTTTTGTTATCAGTATTGTTAATTATAGTTGCTAAAAATTCACAATTGGATGGTCTTAGCAGTGTGCTGTATGGAGTTGAATCTGAACTAGAGAGAAAGAGTTTTCCAATGATGTGGTTATTTATTCTGATTGTTCCGATTTTAATTATCGGGAATGCTCAAGAAATATTACTAAAAAAAGATTATCCAATTATTAGTCGGTCATCATTAACAACCTACTTTTTTACAACAATTTATTTAAGTTTTTTATTGGATTTGGTCTTTTTTATCGTTTTAATTGTAGCAAATCAATTTAACATAAAGCAGCCTATTTTTTTTAGTTATGTTTTTTTATTCACCTTAGTAGTACTAATCACATTTCAGATTATTTCCTCAATTATTGGAGATAGTTTTCTTATGATGTTGTTATTTATCATTCTGATTACAGTAAATATTTATTTTCCCTATTCCTCAATTATTGATGGCACAATGTTAATAAGATTTGATAGTCGCATGGTTTTTATAAATAGTTTAGGATTGATAATTATTTTAATCATCGTGAGTTCATGGGGATTGAATCATATGAAAAAAATTGATTTTATTAACAGAGGAGGATTAAAATGAAAATGATTGAACTAAAGGATGTTTCTAAAAAGATTAAACGCAAAGTCATTTTAGATGAAGTTAATTTTACTATTGATAAAGGTAGTATCTGTGGATTTAGTGGACCTAATGGATCAGGTAAATCAATGATCTTTAAAGCCATTATTGGCTTTTTAAATCCAGATAAAGGCACCGTGATTGTTAATGGCAAACAAATTAGAAAAGATGAATTATTTTCTAGTGATATTGCCTTTTCAATGGATAATGAAGGGGTTTTAGAAGATTTTTCAGCTAGAAAAAATTTGGAATTAATTAATTTATTAAACAATAACCAACAAACAAAGGATGAAATAAAGCAATTATTAGAGTATGTTGGGCTTAAATCTGATGAAACAAAAGTGAAAGAT
Organism: Carnobacterium gallinarum DSM 4847; assembly: GCF_000744375.1. Classification (NCBI taxonomy): domain Bacteria; kingdom Bacillati; phylum Bacillota; class Bacilli; order Lactobacillales; family Carnobacteriaceae; genus Carnobacterium; species Carnobacterium gallinarum. Next base: position 1,482,923 of record NZ_JQLU01000005.1, read on the forward strand.
TTTTCACTTGGAATGAAAAAAAGATTATCTTTAGCGTGTGCTTTGATTTCTAATTCTCCAATTATCATTTTAGATGAACCAACAAATGCATTAGATGAAAAAGGCAAAGAATTCTTAAAAAGACTAATTTTTGAACAAAATGCTGAAGGAAAAACAGTGTTGGTTTCTAGTCACGATCGTTTATTTTTAGAAGAGATTAGTGATAAAATCATTTATGTATCGGATGGAAAAATTGTTGAGTAGCGTTGGTTTTACTTGGAGGTGGGAAATTTGAAAAAATATCGAAAACAAATTATTCTTTTAGCATTTCTTCTCAGTGTTGCCCTTACTATATTTTTAGGAAATAGGTATGTATCAGTAAACAAGCAGTATCAAAATGTAAAAATAAACAATGTACTTGTTTTAAATGGAGAAGATACAGAAATTAACTCAATGTTTAAAGTAACTAAATGGAAGCATTCGATCACTGAGGATCCTGAAGATAAAGAATATTCTTATGATGTAATCAAAGTTGCGATAAACTCCAAGAAAGTTGGTAAGTTTCCAATAGGTACAACCTACTTTATTAATAATAAAAATGAGGTCACTCAAGCAGCAATACAGGATGATAATCAGAATGAAGCCAGCAAGGAAGAAAATGATACTTTAGATATAGGTGAGAATAAGCGTACAATTAAATTGATTATGAAGACTATTTCTAAAGAAAATCCCCCAAAGATGGTTATTCTAACAAGCGATAAAAAGGGAAGCTATACAAAATATATCTATCAATAAAAAAAGCCACCTGATGGAGAGTCAGGTGGCTAAAAGGAGTTGCCATGATTCCAAATTATGTTATTGATTAGTTTGGAGAAGCTAATCGATAAACCTTTGAAAACACAGCGATCATTGCACTTTGGAGGAGTTGCAATGAAAAAATGAAAAATTGTCATAACTCTAATGTCTAAAACATTATGAGAGCTACGTCTACAATAGACTCTGAATAGTCAGTTGTAAAAAAGTTTGTTTTTGGTTGTTTTGGTATGACTAAAGTATACTCAGAAAATGTGAAGAAAGTATGTCGTATTCGTAAAAAAAAATTGAAGAAATCATGACTGAATTATAGTACTTCTTCATAAATTACATAAAAAGTATGTTTATTTGCTGGAAAGTGTTGGCAATCTCTTGGAATAGTTTATAATAGATAAAGATGAAAAAAACGTGTTTATTAAATTTTTTTAGGATAAACAAGTAGAATAACTGAAAAGTGGAGGGATATACATGAATAAAATTGGGTTTGATCCACAGAAGTATATTGAAGAACAATCAAAGTATATTCTTGAGAGAGTGAATCATTATGACAAATTGTATTTAGAATTTGGCGGAAAATTAATTGGTGATAAGCATGCCAAAAGAGTATTACCGGGTTTTGATGAAGACTCAAAAATAAAATTATTGCAGAAATTAAAGGATCAAGCTGAAATTTTAATTTGTGTGTATGCTGGAGATATTGAGCGAAATAAAATTCGTGGAGATTATGGTATTACCTATGATATGGATATCTTACGTTTAATCGACGAGCTAAGAGGCTATGGTTTAGAAACAAATAGTGTTGTAATTACCCGTTACAGTGGTCAGCCTGCTACAAAACTATTTATTAACAAGCTTGAAAGACGCGATATTAAAGTGTACAAACATACAGCTATTGAAGACTATCCCTCAAATATCGAAAAAATTGTGAGCGAAGATGGATTTGGTCAAAATAGTTATATTCCGACAACAAAACCGATTGTTGTTGTGACAGCGCCAGGTCCTGGTAGTGGAAAATTGGCAACGTGTTTAAACCAACTTTATCATGAAAGCCGTCTTGGCAAAGCTGCAGGTTATTCTAAATTTGAAACCTTCCCTGTTTGGAATGTTCCATTAAAACATCCCTTAAATATTGCGTATGAAGCAGCTACAGTTGATTTGAAGGACGTAAATATGATAGATTCCTTCCATTATGATCGTTATCAAAAAGTGGCAGTAAACTACAATCGTGATGTTGAAACGTTTCCAGTTATTAAACGAATTATTGAAAAAATTACAGGAAAAGAATCTGTTTATCAATCTCCAACGGATATGGGAGTAAACCGTGTTGGCTTTGGGATTACAGATGATGAAGCTGTTAAAGAAGCATCGAAACAAGAGATTATTCGCCGCTGTTTCACTACAGAATGTGATTTCAAAAAAGGCTTAATTGATGAAGAAACAGTTAGCCGAATTAAAATGATTTTAGAAGAAGTTGAGTTAAAAAAAGAAGACCGTGGACCCGTTTTACCAGCCCGTAACTATTCGGATCATCTGAAGGGACTAAACGAAGGAAACGAAATACAAGCTGTAATTGCCTTTGAATTAAATGATGGTCGCTTTGTTACTGGGAAAACTACGCCATTAATGGATTCTTCTTCAGCAGCAATTTTAAATTCATTAAAAATCTTGGCGAATATTTCAGATGATTTGTTCCTATTATCTCCAGTTGTTTTAGAAACAATTCAGAATATGAAAACCAATGAGCTTCACAGCAAATTAACTTCTTTAAACGCCAATGAGGTTTTAATTGCTTTGGCAATTAGTGCTGTGACCAACCCAATGGCTCAATTAGCCTATGAAAAACTAGCTGAACTAGACGGTGTACAAGCCCATTCAACAGTGATGCTAAGTAAAAATGATGAACAAATCCTACGACAATTAGGTCTAGATATAACTTGCGATCCAGTCTATTCTTCTGAAAATCTATATTATATTTAATAAATAAATATTGAAGTTTAGAATTATTTTATGATAATTCTAAACTTTTTTTGTTTTTATTTATAATTTTTTGGATAATATTAAAAATAGTAATAACTATTCTTGTTGAAACAAGTTGTTCAAAAGAGTACAATTAAAGACGTAAATAAACTAAAAAATATATTAAAAAGGAGTATGGAGATGAAAAAAATAAGTTATTTGTTTTTTGGATGTATGTTGTTAGGAGTAATATCTCTGAGTGGAAATGCGAAGGCGGTTGACATTAATTCAAATCAAAGTGTTCTCAAAGAATCAGTAAATGATACAAAAGTAAATCAATATTTTTTTAAATCTAGATTGCTCACAAATGAACTAAGCGGTTCGTTTGCTGCAACCAAGGCAGCTTCGGCAGATCAACAGAAAATTGTTAATTATGCATTACAGTTTTTAGGTGTTCCCTATGTATGGGGAGGAGCAACACCAGCTGGTTTTGATTGTTCTGGATTAGTTCAATATAGTTATAGGAATTCAGTAGGGATTAGCCTACCTAGAGTTACTTGGGAACAAGAAAAGATGGGAAAAGAAGTGAGTTTAAATGATTTGCAGTTGGGAGACTTAGTCTTTTATGGAAGCCGTGGTTCAACGTATCATGTAGGTATTTATATTGGAAATAATGAGATGGTTCATGCTCCAACAACGGGTGATGTAGTGAAAAAAACTAACTTAGCGTACTTTTATCCTGATTTTGCAAGACGGATATTACCAGATGCACCAATTGGCTCACCTTCAGAAACGATTATTAGTCGAACAGATATTGATCGAAATGGTAAGGTAGCGAAAAGCGTTGAACGCTATGGTAATCCTGATAATTCAAACCAACTAACGCCTGTACAGGGTTCTAATACTGCAGATCTTGTGAATCAAGATGTAGAGATTAAGACAAAGGTCAAAACCACATCTGGTAAAACGTTTGTTTTAATTAGACAGAACAATAAAGGAATTTGTTGGATTGAAGAATCAGCAGTAAACTACTATCCTAAAGTAGCTAATAATTCAGTTATCAGCAGATGGGGGAAAGTTACAAAATCCTCTGAGAAATATTCAATGCCTGGAAATTATTTGAAACCAGCAGGTGCAACAACATCAAATATTATCGATCAAGATGTTCAAGTTAAGAATAGGGTTACTACAACAGATGGTCAGAAATTTGTATTATTGCTGAATTCAAATGGTGTAGGAATCGGGTGGGTAGATGAGTCAACAGTGGAGATCTATGCCCAAATCAAAACACAAGTGGCAACTGATTCAAAAGTAAAAGTTAAAAAGGTGACACCACGTTATTCTGCAACTGACAGTTATCTAAAAGCTGTTAAAGGCTATGACACTTCAGCCTTTTTAAATCAAGTATTGGATATAAAATCAAAAATAGTCACAACTGATGGAAAAGTTTTTGTTTTATTAGCAAAAGATGGAAGTGGTATTTGTTGGGTGGAAGAGTCAAGCATTCAGTATTATCCAAAAGTTGCAAGTCAAACAGATATTAATCGTTGGGGTAGAGTGATAAAAGGAGCCCAAAAATATTCATTTGCAGCAGGAGCAGATTACCTTACGCCAGTGGACGGGGCAACGAGTGATTCTATTATTGGTCAAGATGTACAAGTGAAAACAAGAATCGTAACTAAAGATGATCAAAAATTTGTTCTACTTTTAAATGAAGCTGGGACAGGAATTGCTTGGGTGGAAGAAAGTTCAATTGAAATTTATGATCAAATTAAAAGTCAAACAGATGAAAGTTCAAAAGCAATAGTCATTAAAAATGTTCCACGTTATAGCGCCACAAAAACGTATTTGAAAAAAGTAATAGGCTATGACACATCTAATTTTCTTAATCAAGGATTTGATATAAAATCAAAAATAGTGACAACTGATGGAAAAGTTTTTGTTTTATTAGCAAAAGATGGAAGTGGCATTTGTTGGGTAGAAGAATCAGCTATTAGCTACTATCCAAAAGTAAAAACAAGAACTGATATTAATCGTTGGGGAACTGTCAAAGTTGGGGCGCAAAAACATTCTTTAGCCAATGATTCAGAATTTTTAACACCAATCAATGCAACAACTGAGAGTATTGTCAACCAAGAAGTTCAAATCAAAACCAAAGTAGAAACAACAGATGGACGTATCTTTGTTTTATTATTAAACCCAAATGGTACAGGAATTGCGTGGGTAGAAGAAGCCTCAATTGAGTACTATACTCAAATTAAGGAACAGACAGTGGTAAATGCAAAAGCGACAGTCATTAAAAATGTTCCACGCTACAGCGCAACAGCAACCTATATAAAAGAAGCAGTAGGATATAATACAGCAGGATTTATCAACCAAGAATTTGAGATTAAATCAAAAATAATCACAACCGATGATAAAGTGTATGTTCTAATTGCGAAAAATGGAAGTGGCATTTGTTGGGTAGAAGAATCAGCAATTAGTTACTATCCAAAAGTAAAAACAAGAACTGATATTAATCGTTGGGGAACTGTCAAAGTTGCAGCACAAAAACATTCTCTAGCGGCGGATTCAGAATTCTTAACGCCAGTTAATGCAACAACAGAGAGTATCATCAATCAAGAAGTCCAAATCAAAACTCGAGTAGAGACGACAGATGGACGAATCTTTGTTTTATTATTAAACCCAAATGGTACAGGAATTGCGTGGGTAGAAGAAGCCTCAATTGAGTACTATACTCAAATTAAGGAACAGACAGTGGTAAATGCAAAAGCGACAGTCATTAAAAATGTTCCCCGTTATAGCGCAACTGCAACCTATATAAAAGAAGCAGTAGGATATAATACAGCAGGATTTATCAACCAAGAATTTGAGATTAAATCAAAAATAATCACAACCGATGATAAAGTGTATGTTCTAATTGCAAAAAATGGAAGTGGCATTTGCTGGGTAGAAGAATCAGCAGTAAGATATTAATTCAATACCAGTGATCTTATTTTTAGATTAAAGAATCCCTTATTTATAAAGGTTAAGTCATAAGTCTTAAACTAATAAAAATCGTAAGAAACTCATTTCAATGAATGAAGATTTCTTACGGTTTCTTATTTAGTTAATTGCGTTCGTTAGTAACTCAGGCAGTTTTTCTGCATTGAAAAAAATCATTTTATTTTCGGAATCTAACACAACATCTCCTTTATTGGGTTTTTAGTATCAATCCATCTTCTAAAAAATACCAAATTAAAATGGATAAGACTGCTTATAGTGAAGTCAGCCCTTCATTTAGATAGTGACTATAAATATGTATATAGTAAGATTAAATTAAATCTTATAAAATAAATTTGGAGGAATAAAAATGAATGAAAAAAGTGAACAATTGATCCAAAGTACGAAAAAGCTAACATTACCGTTAGCGATTATTTATACGATTTCATCACTATTTTTAATCATTAGCTCTATGGGTCTGATGCTGATTCAAAGCATTGACTACAGTAAAGTAGATGGATTCACCCAAACACAAGCCGATTTATTAAAATCAACTTCTAGTGGTCTGGCGGCCTATACGATGTATGGAATAACCCTAGCGTCTATAGTGTTAACTGTTTTTCTATATATTTATAATGTAAGGCTAAAAAAAGGGATAGTTGTTGGAAAAGTTCCTTATCTAGGAGTTGGGGCATTACAACTTTATAGCATAGTTAAAGGCATCATGATGATTATTGGTGGATTGAGAATCGGTGAAATAGCAATAACTTCCAATATAGTGAGTCTAGGTATCAACTTAGCTATCTTGATTTTAGCCATATTAGCCCTAAAAAATTTATTCAAATTAGATACTGAAAAATCCGAAATTAAAGCTTAAAAAACCAATCATCCGAATTTGGATGATTGGTTTTTTATTGATCTAATACAATATCCTTCACTAATCCACTAGCTTTCATAAACATATACGTCACAATGGGACCAACGAATTTAAAGCCTCTTTTTTTCATATCTTTTGCTAAAGTTGCTGCTAATGGAGAAGAATTCGGTACCTCAGAAGCATCAATGTATTCCAACTCAATCGGTTCATTATCAACAAAGTTCCATAAGTAAGTTGCGAAACTGCCAAACTCTTTTTGAATGCCAATAATTGCTCGAGCGTTCGTAATGGTTGCATCAATTTTTCGTGGGTTACGGATCATATTAGGATCTTCCATGATTCGCTCAATATCATCTGGCATCATAGCAGCTACTTTAGCAATTTCCATATTGTCAAAATTCTTAAAAAAGACCTCACGTTTCCCTGCAGCAACCTTCCAACTTAAGCCTACCTGAAAGGTTCCAACAGTTAAAAGTTCAAACAATAGTTGATCATCATGTGTTGGCTTCCCCCATTGATTATGATAAAAATTCATACCAGCCTTTGTATCAACTTGTTGGATTTCTTCTTTTTTTTTCATTGAGGAACCAGCACCTTTTCTTAAATAGTCAAGCCTATTATACCATACTCTTAGTTAGTGAAATTTTATGGAAATGAATAACTAATCCCACTTTTTTTCTGAATTTTCCTTTTTTGAGAATGTCTATTTTATCATGCTATACTAAACTGTATTTAAAACATATTTAAAAGGAGAGAAAGAAACTTGATTTATATTGCTATTTTTATTTTATTGATTATTGTTATACCGAAACATAATAAAGCAGAAAAGGAAGCTGGACATTTATTTATTGATACTTATAATGTACCGGTTAAAAAAATTAGAAATCCAGTTCGACAAATGTTTAAATTAGAAAAACAGTTTAACATTAAGGGAATTCGTTCGTATCAATTGAAAACATTAGCTATTATTGGCGGTGCATTTTTTGGTGGTTTGGCTTTAATCTTGATTGGAGCTTATATGATTGTAGAATTAGGAAAGACTGCAAACATTGTGGTAATGGGATTACTGATAGGTATAGGTACATTGATTCTATTTGTTGGAACGATTTATACGTACATCCGTTTGTTCAAAATACATGCTAAAATTCGCCCACAAACTTGGGGGAAATTGCTTCAGCAAGTTGATCCTAAACTAGACACAACTTTTTTACAAAATAAGAACTGGCAAAAAGCTTTGTTAGTAGTTTTAGTTGAGAATAAAGACTAATCTATTCATTATAAAAGACCACATCATTTTTTCGATGTGGCCTTTTTGTTATAAATTTTGAACATATAGATAGATACAACCAATCCCCAAAGCAAGCAATAAGCCTAAAGTTAACAACTCATAAATTGGGAGCTTTCTGCTGATAATAGTAGGTGGTCGATAATCTGGGTTTATTCGCCTAGTTTCCAAATCAGCATTTGTAGTTAGGATATCGCCTGCTGGCATTTGAATGAATAAGAGGAATAGATAGCTAATTCCAGCAACTAATAATGGGGGAGCTTGCCAAAAATAAAATACAAGCCACGAAACTAAAATTGGGAGAGTAAGTAATAGTGAAAGTACTAAAAGTTGTTTTTTTATGTTAATCACTCCTTCATTAAATTATAATCTAATACTCATTATACAGGATATTAGAGTACCTGACATTAATTTTTTGGATAAACTAAATAAATTTACTTAATTTATTCTGTCTTGCATTTGCAACTAGAGCATGTTATTATGTTTGTGTAATCGGTTACACAATAATGAAAAGTGGTGAGTACTAATGACGACAATTAAAGATGTAGCAAGATTAGCAGGTGTATCTGTAGCAACTGTTTCTCGGGCCATGAATAATAGTGGCTATGTTGGAGCAGAATCGCGTCGTAAGATTGAGGTTGCAATTGCCGAGTTGAATTTCTATCCTAACGAAGTCGCTAGATCACTGTATCAAAAAAAATCTAAATTTGTTGGTTTATTATTACCAGATATATCCAATCCATTTTTCCCGTTGTTAGCTAAGGGTGTCGAAGATAAGATGAATCAAATGGGATACCAATTAATCTTAGGAAATGTTCAAGAGAACATGGAGAAGGAAAAAGAGTATTTAAAAACCTTTGCTCAAAATAATGTTGCAGGTGTTCTATCAGCGATTAATGGCGGTATCAATAAGTTAGGTGGCATTCCGTTTGTAATGCTTGATCGTGTTGCTGATGAGGAAGAGTATGGCGTTCATTCTAATGATTTTCAAGGTGGACAGTTAGCCGCAACAGCAATTGCAGAACGAAATCCACATGAGATTGTCGTCTTAGTTGGTCCGCGTAATGTTCCTGGTTCTTTAGAAAGACTTCGTGGGATTGAAGAAGTTTTACACGCGCGAAAACGGACGTATCAGTTATTAGAAACAAGTTCCTTTCAGTTCGATGCAACGAAAGAGACCACCAGCGAGTTATTTGCTAGATTCCCTAAAGTGGACAGTGTGATTGCTTCCAATGATGTTCATGCGTTGGCGATTTTACAAGAAGCCTTAAGAAGAGGAATTAAGATTCCCGAGGAACTGCAGATTATTGGCTATGATGATATTCCTTTTAGCAAAATGCTGTTTCCAAGCCTAGCGACAATTTCCCAACCGGCATATGAAATTGGCTATCAAGGTGCAGAGTTGTTATGTGATCGAATTGAAGACAACTATATTAAAGAGAAAATGATTCAGCTACCTGTTAAATTGGAAGTGCGTGAATCCCTTAGAAAGAAGGAGATAGAATGAATATAATTACGGTAATTGGAAGTTTATCAACGGATTTTGTTGTGATAGCAGACAAACGTCCGATGGTTGGTGAAACCGTTATGGGACAAGATTTTAAAACAACTTTTGGTGGAAAAGGAGCAAATCAAGCTGTAGCGGCTGCTCGCTTAGGTGGAAAAGTTGAGATGGTAGGTAAAGTCGGTTCTGATTTATTCGGTGCTGAAATCCGAGATAATCTTATTGCAAATCATGTCTCTGTAACACATGTGGAACCCGTTACACATTTAGCGAGTGGCTCGGCTCATATTACGTTAGCAGAAGGTGATAACAGTATTATCGTTGTTCCAGGAGCAAATAATGCAGTAGATCAGCAAGAAATTCTGAAAATTCATGATCTTCTAAGACGAAGTGCAATGGTTGTCTTACAACAAGAAATTCCTAGTGAAACGGTTCGTGAAGTAATTGAATTTTGTTATCAGGAAGGGATTCCAACGATTTTAAATCCAGCGCCGGCTCGTGAGTTGAGTCTAGGTTTAATTGAAAAGGTTACTTATCTGACACCAAATGAACATGAGTTTCAAGCTTTATTTCCTGATTTAAGTATCTCAGAAGGCTTGAAGCAGTATCCAAATAAGTTAATGATAACCGTTGGAAGCAAAGGTGTTCTGATTCATAATGGTTCCGAGGAAGTCTTGATTCCAGCATATAAAGTCACACCGATTGATACAACTGGTGCAGGGGATACATTTAATGGAGCTTTTTCAGTAGGAATTACCGAGGGTTTAGATATTGAAACTAGCATTCGTTTTGGCAATCTAGCGGCAGCGTTGTCGATTCAAAAATTCGGAGCCCAAGGTGGTATGCCGACACTTAAAGAAATGAAGGAGCATCCAGCATATGAAAAAACATGGAATTTTAAATAGCGAGATAGCTAAAGTTTTAGCAGACTTAGGACACATGGATCAAATAACTATCGGGGACGCTGGCTTACCAGTCCCTGATGGAATTCCTAAAATTGATTTAGCCTTGGCTCTATCGGACCCACCTTTTCAAAAGGTTTTAGCTTTAGTTTTAGGTGACATGATAGTGGAAAAAATGTTTCTGGCGACCGAAATTCAGCAAAAAAATCCGACTCAGTTAGTAGCAATTCAACAAGTAGCACCAGAAATTCCAATTGACTATGTGTCGCATGAGGAGTTTAAAAAACAAATGGCTCACTCTAAAGTAGTGATACGAACCGGAGAAGCAACACCGTTTTCAAATGTTATTCTGCAAGCTGGAGTTATTTTTTAACTAAGGAGGGCTAGACGATGGAAGTCAGAATGAAGGATATTTATAAAGCTTTTGGTAGTAATGCTGTTTTAGAAGGAGTGAATTTTGCGATTCAAGGTGGCGAAATTCATGCTTTAATGGGCGAAAATGGTGCAGGTAAGTCAACGATGATGAATATTTTGACAGGGCTGCATAAAAAAGATCAAGGAAAGATTTTTATTAATGAAGAAGAGCGTTACTATGAAAATCCTAAAGAAGCTGAGGAAAATGGTGTCAGTTTTATTCATCAAGAAATGAATACGTGGCCACAAATGACGGTGCTAGAAAATCTTTTTATTGGGAAAGAATTAAAATCAGCATTTGGACTTATTCGTACAAAAGAAATGAAAGCGCTGGCAAATAAAACCTTTACAGAACTAGGGATAGATTTGGATTTGGATGCTGAAGTTCAGACCTTATCTGTTGGGCAACAGCAAATGATTGAAATCGCCAAATCCTTAATGACCGATTGCCAAGTGTTAATTATGGACGAACCGACTGCGGCCTTGACCGATCGTGAAATTCAAATGCTCTTTAAAATTATTCGCCATTTAAAATCAAAAGGTGTGGCTATTATTTATATTTCTCATCGGATGGAAGAGATTTTTGCCTTAAGTGATCGGATTACTGTAATGCGTGATGGAATGACGGTAGATACGGTGGCGACTAAGGATACGAATGTGGATGAAGTTGTGAGGAAAATGGTAGGGCGTGAGATTAGTGACTATTATCCACAAAAGAAAGCTGAAATTGGTGGAACGGTTTTTGAAGTGAAGAACCTTTCTGGGAAAACAGGCTTTCAAGGGATTTCCTTTGCAGTTAAGGCAGGAGAAATTGTTGGTTTTTCAGGTTTGATGGGTGCTGGACGAACAGAGATTATGCGTGGAATTTTTGGCATTGATCCATTGGAAAGTGGTGAGATTTTTATTGAAGGTCAAAAGGTAGTACTAAAAAATCCAAGTACGGCAATAGCTGCGGGAGTTGGGTTTTTAACAGAGAATCGTAAAGATGAAGGGTTAGTTTTAGATTTTTCGATTAAGGATAATATTAGTTTGCCGAGTATTGATAATTTTCGCGTAAGGGGACTGGTTGATCAGAAAACCGAAGCTGAATTTGTCCAATTGTTAATGGAACGTTTAACGGTTAAAGCGCAAAATGCTGAAATAGCAGCCGGTAGTTTATCTGGCGGAAATCAACAAAAGGTGGTCCTAGCTAAATGGATTGGGATTGGACCAAAAATCTTGATTCTAGATGAACCGACTCGCGGTGTGGACGTCGGAGCGAAGCGTGAATTGTATCAGTTAATGAATGAACTGGCTGAACGTGGCGTAGCAATTGTAATGGTTTCCAGTGATTTACCAGAAGTTTTAGGCGTTAGCGATCGAATTTTAGTCGTTCATGAAGGGCGAATTGCTGGGGAATTAAGTCGAAATGAAGCGACTCAAGAAAAAATAATGAATCTTGCAACAGGAGGAAACAAATCATGAAAAATGAAGTGAACTTAACTGCACCCAAAAAACGTTATGACACAAAAGAATTACTTGGAAAACTAGGTCCATTGCTGGCTTTGATTGTATTAATAGCCATCGTTACGATTATGAATCCCAACTTTGTCGCTCCAATTAACTTATTAAATCTATTAAGACAAGTTTCAGTAAATGCGCTGATTGCTTTTGGGATGACTTTTGTCATTTTGACTGGTGGGATTGATCTATCAGTTGGATCAACGATGGCTTTAAGTGGCGCACTGGTAGCCGGAATGATTACATCTGGCGTAGATCCATTACTGGCAATGATTGGCGGTGTTTTAATCGGTGGAGTTTTAGGATCAGTAAATGGTTTATTGATTACAAAAGGCAAGATGGCTCCATTTATTGCAACATTGGCTACTATGACGATTTACCGTGGCGCAACGCTAGTTTATACAAATGGGAATCCAATTACAGGGATTGGCGATAGTTTTATTTTTAAATTTATTGGGCGTGGCTATTTATTTGGAATTCCCTTTCCTGTTATTTTAATGTTAATTGCTTTTGGTATTTTGTTCTTATGTTTACACAAAATGACCTTTGGACGTAAAACTTATGCGATTGGAGGCAATGAGAAAGCGGCCTTTGTTGCTGGGATTAAGATTGATCGTGTCAAAGTCATGATTTATGCATTATCAGGAATGATGGCTTCAATCAGTGGAATTATTATTACCTCTCGTTTAAATTCAGCTCAGCCAAATGCAGGACAAGCGTACGAAATGGATGCCATTGCGGCAGTCGTATTAGGCGGAACAAGCCTATCTGGTGGTCGTGGTCGGATTTTTGGAACGTTAATTGGTGCGTTAATTATTGGCACGCTGAATAATGGCTTGAATTTGCTAGGAGTATCTAGTTTTTATCAACAAATTGTTAAAGGAATCGTGATTATTATCGCTGTTTTGTTAGATCGCAAGAAAAAATAAAAACTACTAGGAGGAAGAATCATGAAAAAGTTAGTAACGTTAGGAATTGCATCGATGTTATTGTTAGCAGGTTGTGGAGCGGCAACATTAGAAGGGGAAAATACTGGGAGCGACAAAGTAGAGCAGAAGGCGACTAAAGATTTAGTTATTGGTGTTTCATTATCAACATTAAATAATCCATTTTTTGTTTCTGTTGAAGATGGGATTCAAAAATTAGCAGATAAAGAAGGAACCAAAGTCAAGATTGTTGATGCACAAGATGATACGGCTAAACAAAGCAATGATGTGGATGATTTGATCCAACAAGGTGTGGATGTACTTTTAATTAATCCTGTAGATTCCTCAGCAATTACGCCGGCTGTTGAATCAGCCAATGCAGCGAATATTCCAGTAATCGCTATTGACCGTGATAGTGAAGGTGGGAAATTATTGAGTTTAGTAGCTTCAAATAACGTTGCCGGCGGTGAAATGGCAGCTAAATATATTGAAGAATTAGTTGGCAGTTCAGCAAAAGTAGCAGAATTACAAGGAATACCAGGTGCTTCCGCAACTCGTGAACGTGGCAAAGGATTTGATGATTATGCAAAAGATAAACTGGATATTGTAGTTCAACAATCCGCTAGCTTTGATCGTGCCAAAGGTCTGACCGTAATGGAAAATATGCTACAATCAACCCCCGATATTCAAGCAGTTTTCGCACAAAATGATGAAATGGCGTTAGGCGCTGTTGAAGCCATCGGCGCAGCTAATAAAACGGATAAGATTGTGATTGTTGGATTTGATGGAACCGAAGATGGGCTAAAAGCCATTAAAGCTGGGAAAATGAATGCAACAGTCGCGCAAAAACCAGAAAAAATGGGTGAGATTGCCTTACAAACCGCATTTGATCACTTTGCAGGAAAGAAAGTTGAAAAGAAAATTGATTCACCATTGGAGTTAGTTAAAGAATAGACGATTTAATCTAGCTTAAACAGTTGAAATGGACAATGTTTAAGCTGGTTTTTTTTGTGGAGAAGAAATTTGAGTCTAAGATGATGTTAGTACTAAGCTTTTCACTACTAGTTTTGCTAAATTAAGTTTATAATAGGAATAAGCAACTTCTTAAAAGGAAGTAAGTGGATTATATAGGAGGACAAGCAAAAATGAAAATTAGTGTTCGTCATCGATTTATTAAAAAAATTCCTGTTTTAGAAGTAGTAGGAGAAGAGTTAAAAGGAGATGTTTTGCCTTTAATTGTGTATTATCATGGGTGGCAATCGTCTAAAGAATTAGTACTGACCCAAGCTAGAAAGTTAGCACAAAAAGGGATACGCGTGATTTTGCCAGATGCCATGCATCATGGAGAACGGAAAACAGGTTCAATTTCTATGATTCCTTCGATTACATTTTGGTCAAGTATTCATTATAATTTAGCAGAATTTTCACTATTGGTTACTTATTTTCAAAAAGCTAATTTGATTGAAGGTAATCGAATTGGTGTTGGTGGCGTTTCAATGGGAGGAATTACAACATGTGCATTATTAACGCAGCATCCAGAGATTCAAGCAGCCGCCTGTATGATGGGAACTCCAGCACCCTTAAATTATATTCAACGAGTGATCGCATCGGCTAAAGCAAGAGAAATCGATGTTCCTAAAGATTTAGTTCAATTATTGAGCTGGGTGGAGCATTATGATTTATCCGCAGAACCACAAAAAATCAATCAACGTCCGCTCCTTTTCTGGCATGGTACAGAAGATGAGAAGATTCCGTATGAAGATGCCCATGATTTTTATAAAAAGGTTGAAAATGAAGTATATGCTAAGAATATCCGCTTCTTAACAGAAGAAGGCGAAGGTCACTTAGTCCGTGGTGAAGTTATGGATCAAGTGGTTGATTTCTTTGCAATAGAGTTGTAGCCGTTCTTGTCTTTTCATTCTACAATATGGTATACTTAACACGAAAAGGAACCATGCGTCAACATGATTCCCTTTAGACAAGCCGTTCAAAAGACGGTAGCTAGATTTGGATAATTAAAAAGATAATCATCTGCACTGGCTAAAGTGTTTAATCAGATGGTTATTTTTGTTTTTATGATCGTAAATTTTTAAAGCTAAGGTTGTGAATGCCAAGGCAAACATCAACGCTTCAAAAATAGACATGTTTATTCCTTTCTAGGAGTAAAGCTATCAATTAAAAACATAGGCAATCACCCCTTTTTCCAGAGATTTAGCCACCATCTTTCGCACTTTTTATAAATGTATTTTATCACAAAAAAACGTTGGTAATTTTAAAAAAAGTGAATTTTATGTCATTTTTTTGATATCGTTAAATGGCGTATACATTTGTGATTGGATATGAGAAAATAAGTAAAGACTTTAGAGAATTGGAGCGAAAAAAATGACATTTGAAGCAATCTTACCTCATTTAAAAAACGGTGAAAAAATCATTCGTAGCGGTTGGGGCGGCACTGAATTATATGTAATTATGGAACCAACAAGCACACACAAAGGTGAAGAGTTAACTCCTTATTTTCTAATCAAAACAGCAGATGAAGGTTATAGTATGTTTTCACCAACAGTTTGTGATATTTTAGCAGAAGATTGGGAATTAGTTAAATAATACAATAAAGCCAGATTTGACGGAGATAGTAGCTTTCAAATACTGGCTTTTTCTGTGAAAAAAATAAAGCAAAGAGGGATTAAAATGATTATTCAAGAGTTTAAAGAAAAAACAATTTTTATTACAGGAATTTCTTCTGGAATCGGTCAAGCGCAAGCGGAGGCCTTTTTAAAACAAGGTGCTACGGTTTTTGGACTAGATTATTCAGAAAAGGGAATAAGTGACAATTCAGCCTTTTATCAAAAATACAAAGAACAATTTGCTTATCGAATTGGGGATGTTGCTCGTTCAGAAGATGTAACTCAAGCTGTCAAGGCAGCGCTTCAAAAATTTGGAAAGATTGATATCTTGCTGAATACAGCTGGTATTTTAGATAATTATACGCCGACTCTTGAGACGACAGAAGAGCTGTGGGATCGAGTGATGAATACAAACTTAAAAGGGATGTATTTAGTAACCAATGCGATTTTGCCACGGATGATTGCACAAAAACAAGGTGTCGTTGTGAATATGGCCTCGATTGCAGGAATGGTAGCAGGTGGCGGCGGTGCGGCATATACGGCTTCTAAACATGGCATTATCGGATATACAAAGCAATTAGACTACGATTATGCCAAGGTTGGAATTCGTGCAAACGCCATTGCTCCCGGTGCGATTGAAACACCAATGAATCAGGCAGATTTTGCTGGAACAGGTGAAATGGCGAAGTGGGTAGCCAAAGAAACACCTGCTGGACGTTGGGCTCAACCGAGTGAAGTTGCCGATTTAACGTTATTTTTAGCAAGTAGTCATGCTGATTATATTCATGGCACAGTGATGCCGATTGATGGCGGCTGGATTGAAAAATAAAAGCTTTAAAACCAAGCTTGATAGTGTATAATAAATAATGAAAATGAGAAGATGATTTCTAATCATTCAATCGGGTTCAATCGGGGAAAATTAATAAATCCCCACTACGGCACTTCAGTTGGCTTATGTCAGTTCCTTTGGCCGTAGTTATGACTAAATCAAGCAGCAAAATAGTTTGCCTTGGTTTATAAAGGAGAAAACAAATGAATAAGATTAAATCAAGGCAGGACTCTAGAGTCCAATGGTCTGCCACTACTCTTGTGAAAATGAGTTTAGTCACGGCTTTGTATGTTGCAATCACGTTATTTTTAGCTGTGATTAGTTTTGGCGTTGTGCAAATTCGCTTATCAGAGATGTTCAATTACTTGGCAATTTATAATAAGCGCTATATTTTAGCCGTAACTTTGGGAGTTATGTTAGCAAACCTATTTTCCCCATTAGGATTAATTGATGTTGTCGTAGGCGGGTTATCGACGTTTATCGTCTTAGTTATTGTTCACTATGTCACGAAAAAAATTCAACATCCTATTTGGAAGTTTATTGTTACAGGGTTGATTTGTAGTTTCTCAATGTTTACGATTGCAGGGCAATTGGCGCTTCTTTTTGATGCTCCATTTTGGGCTACATGGTTAGCAATTGCCATCGGAGAATTAGTCTCTATGTCAGTAGGTGGAGTGATTATGTACTTGGTTAGTCAGAAAATTGACTTGAAAAAATAAATAGTAAATAAAAAATAATCATTTGCCAGCCCGAAAAAAAGGGAAAGGCAGATGATTATTTTTGTTTGGTGAAGTTTTATTATTCATAACGTAAAGCATGTGCAGGATCTAATTTCATCGCTTTTCTTGCTGGAATTAATGCCGCAACCATGGCTAATAAGCAACTAATCAAGAAAACACCAATAACGGAAAGCAAGTGAAATTGATAGACGGAAATCATTTTTGGATAGTATTCTTTGATACCTAGATTAATTAAGGAACCAATTCCTAATGAACTAAGTAGAGCAAAAATATTTGCCGTAATCGTGATTAAAAGTGCTTCGCTTAAAAAAATTTGTGAGACGTAGCTATTTCTAAAGCCAACGGCCTTCATGACCCCAATTTCTTTAATTCGTTCCATAACACTAATGTAAAGCACGATACCAATCATAACAACTGCAACAATTACAGCTTGTGAAGACATGAAAATTAAAAGTCCTTGAACGATTTTAACAAAATTCATGACGACTTCTACTACACTTGTTTGAGAAACTGCAGTATAGCGTTTGGTTTTATTTAATTTAGCGACGACCTTCTCATTATTATCGACATCTTTAAGCTCAACGATAGCTGAAGAAATTACTTTTTCAAAACCTGCATCTGTTAAGACTGTTGTTAATTGTGGAATCGACATATAGGCTGGCTGAGGGTTATTTGTATCGTCAGAATCAATTATTCGCTTGATTTTTGTGGTGTAAACAGTATGCTTCGTCTCGCTGTTGCCATTTTCAACTAAGGTTAAATGAACTTCTTTTCCGATTAAGGTATCGGCGGTATAGGTTGTATCATGTTCTTTATTGAAATCATCAAGAAAGTTTTTTGTTAAAGTTAATCCGTCTTCTGTAGTATCAGAATAAAGAGAACCAGCAAGTACTTCTTTGGAGTCTGTGGCAGCCATCTTGATTTTCGTTGTTGAAAAGAGACTTTTTAGTTGTGAATAGGCTGGTAAAGTAGTAGCGATATCTAATTTTTTACTATCCAATTCAATCGCTTCGATTTGTGTAGCAAAAGGTGTTTCAAAATGTTTAATGTTAGTGTTGCCAATCGTTTTTTTGATTGCTGCTTGATTATCTTGGTTGAGGTAACCTGGCGTATCCGCTCCAGTCTTTAACATCACTTGAATCTGAGTTGGAATATTACCTGAACCAACTTCTTGATCGATTTGACTGGCGACACCTTGACCGAGACCCAGAGATAAAAGAATTCCTGTTAAGCCAATCGACGTTCCCAAAGCAACTAACAAATTGCGGTATTTTCGTTGTTTAAAGTTTTTAAAGGCAATTTTAAAAGCTTTAAATGGAGAAAAAACAATTTTTTGCTCAGTGAATTTTTGTTTCTTGGCTCCCTTATCCGACAAGGTGAGTTCTTCACGAATAATCTGTCCATCTTTCATTTCAATAATATGAGTGGCAAAATCAGCTACTTCAGGATTATGGGTAACCACCACCACGAGCTTTCCTTTATTGGCTAGCTTTTTTAAAATTTTTAAAATAGCTTGTTGGGATTTAGAGTCTAAAGCACCTGTTGGTTCATCCGCAATAATTACTTTAGGATTATTGGATAAAGCTCGAGCGATGGCGACTCGTTGTTTTTGTCCACCAGAGAGCTGTGTAATGTTTTTATTCCAAAGCTTTTCTAGGCCAACGTTCTTCAGTAATTTCATGGCTTTTTTTTCTTTTTCTTCTTTGGTCCAATTATCTAATTCCATTGGGAGCATAACGTTTTCGATAACATTTAAATAAGGAATTAAATTGAAATTTTGAAAAACAAATCCAATCTCTCCTTTGCGATATTCGGCAATTTCTGCCTCAGAAAATTTGTGAATAGCCTTTTTTTGATAAAGAATTTTTCCTTCATAATCTTGGTCTAACCCACTAATAATATTTAGCAAAGTTGATTTTCCACAGCCGGAAGGACCATATATGGCTACAAATTCTCCACTATGTAGCTCTAAATCGATTTTTTTAAGTACTTTTTCCGAATGATCTTTTCCAAGTTGATAGCTTTTTTTTAATTTTTTAATTTTAAGCATTGTTACACTATTCTCCTTTTTAATTGTTCAGATAAATTTGAAAAGCAATCTTAATTTTACAGTAGTTTTCGTTACTATAAAAGACATGCATTATCTTTTATTTCCCGTGTATTACGAATAAATAAAAAACATCACAAGACCTTTAAACAATAGTAAAAATAGCTGCATATTGTTGATTTTCAAGTTGTAGATTGAATAAATAAATGAGTATTGAGGCAAAAGCATAGATTATTGTAGAAAACTCGAGTAATTAGTATATAATGATAAAGAGAATATTAATTATTGGAGGAATATATGGCAAATAATTATAGCGATTCATCATTAAAGATTTTTAGTTTAAATGGAAACCAACCTTTGGCAGAAAAAATTGCAAATGTTGTGGGAATTGAATTAGGAAAAAGTAGTGTTCGCCATTTTAGCGATGGTGAAATTCAGATTAACATTGAAGAAAGCATCCGTGGCGATCACGTTTATATTATTCAATCAACAAGTAATCCAGTTAACGATCATTTATTAGAACTTTTAATTATGATTGATGCTTTGAAACGTGCAAGTGCAGCAACAATTAATGTCGTTATGCCATACTTTGGTTATGCAAGACAGGATCGAACTGCAAAACCAAGAGAACCGATTACAGCTAAGTTAGTTGCGAATCTGATTCAAAAAGCAGGGGCAACTCGAGTGTTGACCTTAGATTTACACACAGTTCAACTCCAAGGTTTTTTTGATATTCCAGTAGATAATTTATTTACACTACCTTTATTGGCTGAGCATTATCGCCATTTAGGGTTATGTGAAGAAGAAGTTGTCATAGTTTCTCCTAAGAATAGTGGTGTTGGTCGTGCGTGGGTTCTTTCAGAATATTTAAATGCAACCTTAGCGATTATAGATCATCATATTGATGAATCGGGCAATGAAAAAGGCTATGTAATTGGGAATATTATTGGGAAAACATGTATTATGATTGATGATATGATTAATACTGGTGAAACCTTAGCAAAAGGTGCCAATGTTTTAATGACAGAAGGCGCAAAAGATGTTTACGCTTGTGCATCTCATGGACTATTTTCAGCTAATGCAACGGAGTTATTAAACGCTGCTCCAATCAAAAAAATCTGTGTGACAGATTCAATTGATTTATCTAATAAAGCAACACCAGAAGTAGTAGACATTATTACATGTGCTGATTTGATGGGCGATGGAATTAAACGAATCCATGAAAATATCCCAATGAGCCCACTTTTTAAATTTTAATCATGTAACATTAAATAGAGAGTGTATTTTTATCAACCTTACGACAGATAAAGAGTTTGAGATAAAACTATTTTTTAGTTTTATCTCAAACTCTTTTTTTGTAAACATATGACTTTTGTTGAAAAGGAAACAATAAATCATTATAATAGAAGGAGCAACGTACAAGTGGAGGGACAGTTCATGAATAAAAAAGAACAGGTTTTAGTTGATTTTAGAAGCTTATTTGATAAATTAGCTTGGTTGAATAAGAACAAAATGGAAGTTAGCCTCCAAGGATACCAGTCTTCGGAAGTACATTGTATTGAATATATTGGAAAACATGTAGATGCAAATGTAACGAAATTAGCTGAAGCTTTTTATATGACAAGAGGAGCCATGAGCAAAGTAACGAGAAAGCTTATAAATAAAGATCTAATTGAAAGCTATCAAAAACCAGAGAATAAGAAGGAAATCTACTTTAGATTAACCGAACAAGGACAGAAGGTTTTTACTCTCCATGAAGAGTTGCATGAAGAATTTCGTCAGCGAGATCAAGTGGTTTTTGAAGAAATAACGGATGAGCAGTATGATACAATGCTTCGTTTTATTGAAAATTATAAACAGCATTTAGATACAGAAATCAACAAATTGAATCATGCAAATAATGAAACATAACACGAAATGAAATCAAGAAAGAGCAGTCAAAAAGACTGTTTTTTTTATTTTTCGTTATTTTTGTTGACAAGGAAACAAAAATAGATTATGCTGTATTTGTTTCTTAGGAAACTAAACGCACACAATTGATAGGAGAAATTAAATGTTCAAATCTAAATTACACAATCAAAATCATCAGGACTCAGAGCCAAATATCGATAAGCATGCTTTATTATTCGGACTAATCTCTGTTTTTCTGATTGGAATTAGCTTTAGTATTATCACCCCAGTCATTCCATTTATCGTACAGCCTTATATTCACAATCCAGCAAATCAAGCAATCATTGTAAGTTTACTAATGTCTGTTTACGCAGTTTGTATGTTTTTTTCAGCTCCGGTGCTAGGTGCTTTAAGTGATCGATATGGTCGCCGTCCATTGCTATTAGTAAGTTTACTGGGAGCGGCAATTGGTTTCTTAGTTTTCGGTCTTGGTGGAGCTTTATGGGTTTTGTTCGCTGGACGGATTATTGAAGGCATTACAGGTGGTAGTATTAGTACGATATTTGCTTATTTTGCAGATATCACTCCGCGTCAGCAACGGACTAAATATTTTGGCTGGATAAGTGCTATTGCCGGTTTTGGATCAATTATGGGACCAAGTCTTGGTGGAGTGATTGCCGCCAATTTTGGAAATACCGCACCACTTTATTTTGGTGCAATCATCACGTTATTAAATGTTATTTATGGCTTCTTCTTTATGCCTGAAAGCCTTGAAGAAGAAAATAGATTAAAAGAGATTACACGTGCAAGATTGAATCCCTTTATCCAACTTTTTAATGTCCTTTCTATTAAAAATTTGAATAGATTGCTTCTAGCAGCCTTTTTATTATGGATTCCTAGTGGATCAATTCAGGCTATTTTGTCTCAATTCACAATTGACAGTTTTAATTGGAAACCTGCTTTAATTGGACTTGTCTTTTCAATTATGGGTGTTCAAGATATTGTTTCACAAGGGTTAATTATGCCGAAACTGTTATTGAAATTTAGTGATAAGCAGATTGCTATAATTGGAATGACTGCTGAAATTATCGGTTATGGATTCATTGCAATATCTGCAATTTTTTCAGCATATATTTTCTTTATCGCAGGTATGTTTATCTATGGGTTTGGCGACTCAATCTTTGGTCCGTCTTTCAATGGTATGGTTTCTAAAGCAGCTGATGCCAGTGAACAAGGTCGTATTCAAGGAGGTAGTCAATCAATTCAATCATTAGCTAGAATCATTGGTCCAATCCTTGGTGGTCAGCTCTATGTCTTACTAGGTCATGCAGCTCCAGCGGTAATGGGCGTTGTTCTGCTTACGGTAGCGGTAGGTATTTTATCTAAGAGAACTCATATAAGTAGCTAAGTAAATTATGACTTTCTTTTATTTTTAACTAAATAACAAAAATAAATTGACATTCTCTTTTCCGTCATGCTATTATGAGTTATGTTAAAAAAAGATTAGAAAACAATGAGTAAAAACAGTGAAGAGAAGAGTAAACTTGAAATGAAGTCCAAAGAGAGCCTGTATTGGTGAGAACAGGTGGCGAATAGTAAGGTTGAACATGGTCTTGGAGTTGAGTGGTTAAACTAGAGGGAACTCTTTTAAACCATTACGGGTGCGACCGTTATATCGTTACAGTCTGACAAGCATTTTTTTGCTTAAGTACTGGATAAGGCAGTTTGTAGAGATGCAGCTGTAAAAAAAGGTGGTAACGCGACAATTTCGCCCTTTTATTAAATCATTCATGTGGATGGTTTAATAAAAGGGTTTTTTGTTGGAAAAAAAGAAGGGAGAACAAGTTTCAAGGAATTTATTAGGTAAGTTATGCTAATTAGAATGATCGACAACTATAATAACAAAAAAGGGGCAATTATTTATGAAGAAAAAACTTATTTTAACGATATTTGCAGGATTAATCATTGTATTTTTAGGAGCTTGTGGAGCAAAATCAGCTTCCACAGATAAAGCTAAGGTTGAAAAAGTAAAAATTGGTGTAGTTAGTGAAGCAGCTATTGAGATTTGGAAAGACGTTGCCAAACGTTTGAAAAGTCAAAATATTGATTTAGAGATTGTTCAATTTACCGATTATAATCAACCAAATATTGCGTTGAAAAATGGCGATATCAATTTAAATGCTTTTCAACATGTAGCCTTTTTAGAAGATTTTAATTCTAAAAATAATGCTGATTTAACACCAATTGGCTTTACCTTTGTTTCACCATTAGGAATTTATTCAAAGAAAATCAAAGATGCTAAAGAAATCAAAGATGGTGATACTATTGCAATTCCAAATGATACAACGAATGGCGGCAGAGCGCTATTATTACTACAGGCTTTGGATCTAATCAAACTTAATGCAAAAGGTGCATCGCCAGCAGTTACTGATATTACCGAGAATCCAAAAAATATTAAAATTAAAGAATTAGATGCTGCACAAACGGCTCGTTCTTTAGAAGATGTGACAGCTGCCGTTATCAATACGAACTATGCAGTTGATTCAGGTCTAAGTCCTAAGAAAGATGCACTTTATCTAGATACAGATAATATTTCAAATGTAAAAGATATTTATAAAAATGTCATTGCTGCATCAAGTAGCAAAGATAAAGATAACGCTGTCTATAAAAAAATTGTAGCTGAGTACCAAACGGAAGCTACGAAAAAACTAATTGACTCTACCACAGGTGGAACAGATATTCCGATTTGGGATGCTAAATAAGTGAATTACGAAAAAGTCTAAAAACGATAAAAAGTTTTTAGGCTTTTTATTTTTATTTACTTTCCGTATGATAACATGCATAAAAAACCACAAAAAGTATAAACATACATTTTGTGGTTTTTTTATTTTTTTAATAATAAATAAAAAACCTTTTAAAATGAAAAAATATAAAAAAATAAGTGTATAAAGAGACGGTTTATACGATTTTTATAACTTTTTAAAAGTGATAAAATAACAGATAATGAATATTTATAAGTCATTTTGATGAAATGATAAATCCTTGGTATTCTTTTCCTCGTAGATTTGGAGAAATCGCTTTCTCTACAAGCTATTCTTTTAGTGTAGTCCAAACAAAGTTCTAGGAGGTAAAAAAATGGAGAATCCGATTCATGTAATGTCCGAAATAGGTAAGCTTAAAACGGTACTTTTAAAAAGACCTGGTGAAGAGGTAGAGAATTTGACCCCTGATTTTATGGATAGGCTTTTATTTGATGATATCCCGTATTTACCCATTATTCAAGAGGAGCATGATTATTTTGCAAAAACCTTGATAGATAATGGTGCGGAGGTTTTGTATTTAGAAAAATTAGCGGCAGAAGCCATTGATGCAGGTAGTATTCGAGAGTTATTTGTAGAGCGTATGCTAACAGAATCAGCTATTTCTTCATCTAAAGTAGTTGAGGCATTAAAAGAGTATTTGTTAAGTATGACCACCGAAGGATTAGTTAGTAAAGTGATGTCAGGTGTGCGAACAAATGAAATTAATATTCATTCCAATGATTTAGAAAATATTTCTAATACAGAGCGTTATCCATTTTTTATGGATCCAATGCCTAATCTGTATTTTACTCGTGACCCAGCAGCATCAATGGGAAATGGATTAACAATTAACTCCATGCATTATCCAGCTAGACGTAGAGAATCAATGTTTATGGAAATAATTATTCAGCATCATCCACGCTTTGCTAATAAAGGTATTGAAGTTTGGTTGGATCGAAATCATCCTGAAAGCATCGAAGGTGGCGATGAGCTGATTTTAAATGAACGTGTGGTGGCTATTGGAATCTCGCAAAGAACTTCGGCGAAGGCCATTGAAGCTTTGGCAAAATCATTATTTAGTCGAAATAGTCATTTTGAAAAAGTGATTGCAATTAAAATTCCAAATATTCGAGCGATGATGCACTTAGATACAGTTTTTACAATGGTTGATTTTGATAAATTTACTATCCATCCAGGGATTCAAGCAGAAGGCGGTAAAGTGGACACGTATATTATTGAACCTAGCACCGTATTAGGTGAAGTACGAATGACCCAGCGTGAAGATCTGCAAGAAGTTTTACGAGAAGCCTTAAATGTTCCGGAACTGGTTTTAATTCCTTGTGGCAATGGGGATGAAATCGTAGCTCCTCGTGAGCAATGGAATGATGGGTCGAATACTTTAGCTATCGCACCAGGAGTAGTAGTAACTTATAATCGCAATTATGTATCAAATGAATTGTTAAGAAGTTACGGTGTAAAAGTGATTGAGGTCACGTCTAGTGAATTATCTCGTGGTCGTGGAGGTCCTCGCTGTATGAGTATGCCGTTAATCCGTGAAGATTTAAAAAAATAGTTTTACTAAACCGATCTTATCACTAAAAAAATTAATGGAAACGAAAGGATGAATCAACATGAATGAATCAGTATTTCAAGGACGTAGCTTATTAGCAATTAAGGATTTTACGCAAGATGAGGTTAACTATCTAATTGATTTTTCGGCTCATTTAAAAGATTTGAAAAAAAGAGGAGTTCCTCACCATTATTTAGAAGGAAAAAATATTGCACTATTATTTGAAAAAACATCAACTCGGACTCGTGCAGCCTTCACAACAGCAGCGATTGACTTAGGCGCACATCCAGAATATTTAGGGAAAAATGATATTCAATTAGGCAAAAAAGAATCAGTTGAAGATACAGCAAAAGTCTTGGGAAGTATGTTTGATGGGATTGAATTTCGTGGATTTAGCCAAAAAGTAGTGGAGGAGTTAGCTGAATTTTCGGGCGTTCCAGTTTGGAATGGTCTAACAGATGAATGGCATCCAACGCAAATGATTGCCGACTTTTTAACCGTGAAAGAAAATTTTGGACATTTGGAAGGTATTACATTAGTTTATGTCGGAGATGGTCGGAATAACATGGCCAACAGCCTATTAGTAGCAGGAGCAATTTTAGGGGTGAATATTCGGATTTGTACGCCAAAATCATTGTATACAGACCCTGAGATTGTGGCATTAGCAGAAAGTTTTGCTAAAGAATCAGGCAGTAAGTTAGTGATCTCAGATGATGTAGCGGCAACAGTTGTTGGTGCAGACGTACTTTATACCGATGTTTGGGTTTCAATGGGAGAAGAAGATAAATTTGCTGAACGGGTAGAATTACTACAACCTTATCAAATAAACATGGATATGGTGAAGCAGACAGGAAATGAAAATATGATTGTTTTACACTGCTTACCTGCTTTTCATGATGCAACAACTGAGTATGGTGCAGCAATTTCTGAAAAATTTGGCATTTCTGAAATGGAAATTACCGATGAAGTTTTCCGTAGTTCGTATGCGCGTCAATTCCAACAAGCAGAAAATCGGATGCATTCAATCAAGGCTATTATGGCAGCAACATTGGGGAATCTTTTTATTCCAAAGGCATAGTGTATTGAGCGTATTTAACTGAAGGATGAAGTGGAGCAAGAGATTGCTCCATTTTTCCGAGTTTTTCTGACTATTCACTTAACGAATTGGAGGGATGAACGATGGGAAAAGAAAAGCAAGCAAAGAAATTAGGCATTATTCCATTGAGTGCGTTAGTTGTAGGAGCAATTGTTGGCGGTGGCGTTTTTAATTTAATGTCAGATATGGCAAGAGAAGCTTCCCTTGGAGCAATTATTATTGGCTGGCTAATTGCCGGATTTGGAATGGCGATGTTAGCTTTTAGCTTTCAAAATTTAATTGAGAAACGACCTGATTTAGATGCGGGGATTTATAGCTATGCTAAAGAAGGTTTTGGAAATTATATGGGGTTTAATGCGGCTTGGGGATATTGGATTTCAGCTTTACTGGGAAATGTCGCCTATGCAACATTAGTCTTTAGTTCAATGGGTTATTTTTTTAAGGTATTTGGAAATGGACAGAATCTAGCTTCGGTAATAGCAGCATCTATTCTGCTTTGGCTCGTTCATTATTTAATTTTGCAAGGGGTGGAATCAGCATCCTTTATTAACACGATTATCACTGCTGCTAAATTAATTCCGTTAGCGATTTTCTTTGTTGCTATGATTGTTGCCTTTAAAATTGGGATTTTTACTACTGATTTTTGGGGGACACTTTCAGGTAACTTTGAATTTGGCGAAGTGATGAATCAAGTTAAAGGAACAATGCTGGTAACCGTGTGGGTTTTTATTGGGATAGAAGGAGCTGTAGTCTTTTCTGGTCGAGCAGCAAAAAAATCTGATGTAGGAAAAGCGACGATATTAGGTTTAGTAACGGTAATTGCTATTTATTTATTAACAACGGTGTTGTCCTTAGGAGTCATGACTCGTCCTGAGTTAGCAGAGTTAAAACAACCGGCAATGGCTTATTTATTAGAAAGTGTTGTAGGCAAGTGGGGAGCAATCTTAATCAATATTGGTGTTGTGATTTCTGTTTTAGGAGCATGGCTATCTTGGACAATGTTTGCTGCAGAGCTACCGTATCAAGCAGCCAAAACAGGAGCTTTTCCGAAACGTTTTGCTAAAGAAAATCGCAATGGAGCGCCAATTAATTCATTGATTTTTACAAATACATTGATTCAACTGTTTATCTTTACTTTTTTAATTAGCGATCGTGCCTATAACTTTGCTTTTTCATTAGCATCTTCGGCTATTTTAATTCCTTATGCTTTTACAGCATTTTACCAATTTAAAGTTTCAATCAAAGAAAAAAAGGATCAGCCTCATCGTCTGCGTAATTTAATTATTGGGATTTTAGCTAGTATTTATGCTATTTGGTTAGTGTATGCAGGTGGAAAGAACTTTTTCTTATTAACAATGTTACTTTATGCTCCAGGAATTATTATTTACGCATGGGTACAAAAGGAAAATGGTAAAAAGTTATTTACAAAAGGTGAATGGATTTGTGCAGGAATAATTGTAGTGTTATTTATTGTCTGTATTGTTCAAATTATGAATGGAAGTATTCAGGTTGGATAATGAAATAAATCTATGAAATGGGGTTTTTAGATGAGTAAACGAAAAATTGTGGTAGCGCTTGGTGGAAATGCGATTTTATCAGAAAATGCCAGTGCTGAAGCTCAACAAGCTGCATTACAAGAGACTGCAAAGCATTTAGTAGAGATTATTAAACAAGGTGATGAATTAATTATTTCTCATGGAAATGGTCCACAAGTTGGTAATTTATTGTTGCAACAACAGGCTGCCGACTCCACTAGTAATCCTGCAATGCCTCTTGATACATGTGTGGCAATGACACAAGGCAGCATTGGGTATTGGTTACAAAATGCTTTAGAAAATGCATGTATGTCTAGCAACATTGAAAAATCTATTATTTCCGTTATCACGCAAGTTGTAGTGGATTCAGATGATGAAGCATTTATTCATCCAACAAAGCCGATTGGTCCCTTTTTATCACAAATGGAGGCTCATAAACAAATGCTTTTAACAGATGCTACCTATAAAGAGGATGCTGGAAGAGGATGGCGAAAAGTTGTTCCTTCACCAAAACCTGTTAGTATTCAAGAGTATCCTATTATTGATCGATTAGTAGAACAAGGTGTGGTTACGATTTCCGTTGGTGGCGGCGGTATTCCAGTGATTCAAAAAGATAATGAATTAATTGGTATTGAAGCGGTTATAGATAAAGATTTTGCTTCACAAAAATTAGCTGAGTTGGTCAAAGCAGATCTATTGATTATTTTAACAGGTGTAGACAATGTTTATGTAAATTATAATCAGCCAAACCAGAAAGCTTTAAAAGAAGTAACGACGACAGAGTTGTATCAATATATTCAAGAGCACCAATTTGCTCAAGGAAGTATGTTACCTAAAATAGAAGCAGCAATTGCTTTTGTAGAAAATAGCTTATCAGGAAAAGCCGTAATTACTTCTCTGGAAAATCTTAGTAAATTAGCGACAGAACAAGTGGGGACGCTAATTACAAAAGGTTAATGTTGCATGATAAAACAGAGTGAATTCGTGTGTTTGATAAGGGAAATAATTGGATACATGTTATACTATAATAGAAAATAATAACTAATTAATGAAGTTTTATTTTTAGAAATATGTATGGGAGCAGAATTCTTACATTTTTCACTAGAGACATTCTAGCTATAAATATTATTTTTCAAAAAAGAAATATCTATAGGAGTTGAAGTATAGTGCAAAACGCTACAATCCGCTCAAAAGAAATAGAATTAATTCGTAATAAAGAAGCTTTTATAGGATTTACAGATAAAGAATTTGAAAGAATTCAAGATAGTTTATATATCCGACAATATAAAAAGGGGCAAGTGCTATTTGATAATGGAGACTCTCGGAGTCGAATTTACTTCTTACTAGAAGGACTCGTTAGAATTGAACGTTATGATATAAGTGGTACATTTTGTTATTTAAACTATGTGAAACCGGAAAATCTATTTCCTTATGGTGGGATGTTTGTTGATAAGTTCTATCACTTTTCAGCGTATGCGGTGACAGATATTGAAGTGTACTATATTCCGACAGATATTTTTGAAAGAATAACTAAAGAAAATTCAAATCAACTTCTGTTCTGCTATCAAAAATTATCGAATCAGTTAGAATTCCATGAGAAAAAAATTCAACACTGTGTATCTTCAAGCGCCGTAGTAAGGGTTCTAGAAACCTTGACTCTTTTAATGAAACAGCTTGGGGAGAATTACTTTTCTGGAACGATTCGCATTCCTTATCCGATTACTCTAAAAGAGATTGCTGTTAGTAGTGGGACTACTCGAGAAACAGCAAGTAATGTCATCAAGACATTAAAAAAAGACAAAAAATTAGAATATCGGCAAAAGCATTTGATTTTCAAAGAGGTTGCCTTTTTTCTATCAAGTAGAGATCAATTGTAACTCAGCTGAAACAAGGAGTTGTTCTTAGTTTAACTAAGAACAACTTCTTGTTTTTGTTATTAAATTATTATGTTATAAGTCAAATTAATTGCAAAAAATAGTGATAAAGATTATTATTTAGATAAGACGGAAGACACATTTTAGACACAGTTGATAATGTTTATGTATAGAAACATTATTTAATTTCTAATGTGGCAGACTTGTTTTATGAGAGTAATAAATAAAAAGATTGGAGATGTTGAATTATGTTAGGATTTATTTGGTCATTAATTGTCGGTGGTGTATTAGGTGCAGTTGCTGGAGCTATTTTAGGTAAAGATGTACCGGGTGGAATTATTGGAAATATCATTGTTGGTTTCCTTGGAAGTTGGATTGGTTCGTCATTCCTAAAAGATATAGGTCCTTCAATTGGCGGATTTGCTATTATCCCTTCTCTAATTGGCGCGCTTGTTTTAATCTTTATCTTCTCGTTAATTGTTAAAGGACGTGCTAGATAATTAAAAAGTAGTTAACTCCTAGCAATAAGAGAGCATTCATAAAAGTTATCAAGAATTGCTAATTACATGGTGAATAGATGTAGGATAGTACTTCCTTAGGGGTTCTTTCAATTTTTTTGAAGGTTAGCTTATTATCGATGGGGTTACTTTTTTATTACATTTTATACAGAATTAAAGCGTAAAGCACAACTATTTTTAGTTATGCTTTACGCTTTTTTTATTCGATTTTTACAACACGAATATCTCCAGAATTAGAATTTATTTTAATAGTAGTATCAACCTCTGTGGACTCATTTTTAACTAAATTAATGAGTTTGCCTTTTTTTGTTGATGCTTCAATAGCCAGCTTTTTATTTTCACCCTGCACCCATTTGATAAAGCCGGTATCGCTTTTAATTGTTGAAGCAAGTACGTTTGTCTGCACGGAAATAGTGTTTCCACTAGTATTTGCGACATTTAAGGCACCTAGATTATTTTGTAAAATCACTTTGCCGCTATTGCTTTGGATCGCAATGTCACCAATGGTTTGCTTAAGAATAGTTTGACCACTATCAGTAATCGAGTTGATTTTTTTAATAGTTGAATCTTCAACAATCACTTTACCTGATTGACTAGCTAAATCGAGCTGATCAGCAGTGGAATGTTTGATGATGGTTAAACCAGATTGAACATTTGCAGTAATTGGTCCGTTAAAATAGTCAATAATATTTTTGCCATTGAAGCTGTTAAGCTCTAACTTAGAGCTGGCATTATCCATCACAATATCCCCATATTTATTGTTAATGATCCCACTTTTAGCAACTAAATTTTTCCCGTAAAAATCTCCATTAGTCATATTTAATTTAAAGTGATCTGTATTTACATCAATCAATCGTAGCTTTCCATCAATTAAATCAAAATTAATTTTATCAAGAACTAATCCCTTTGGAATGAAGATAATAATATCTGAATCGCCAGTACGAGTAAATAAATTCCAGCAATCAAACTGATCAATAGTTAAGTTAACTTTATTTTTATCCGTAGATTTTTCAATTTTATTACGGTCACTTTTACTGAAATAACCATCTACCATGATTCTAAAAGGTTCATTTTCTGGAACCTCGACGGCAGCAATCTCAACATCTGCATCAGAATTAACAGTTAGCTGAATATCTTTATTGTCTGTAAGAACTAAATCAATATTAAGGTCTTCTCCATGATAAAAAAGTGTATCAGTTAAACTAGCAACCACTAGGATCAAAATTCCAGTACCAAAAAGAAATAAGGAGGCTAGTCTAATCTTATTTCTAGGGTGTATGTTATTTCTAATACTTAATAAAAATAACAATGTCGAAGTGATTAATAATATTGATGAGAGAGGTATAATAGCTAAGTTTCCTTCTTTTATTAATTCCTTGCTTAAATAAATAGTGAAATATAATAACGCGCATAATAAAAATATCGAAAAAAAAGCGCGAACTACTAGAAAAATAGATTTACTGATAACTTTTATTTTTCTTTTTAAATTTTGCATAAAAAAGGCCTGTACTTCTTCACTGGCTACAACATCTTTTTTAGCATTAATAGCTGTTTCTAGTCGACGATCTTCAAAGAAATCTGATGCAATTTCTTCAGGGGGAGCCATAGATGCGATAACCTCTTCAATAGTTCGACCTTCTTCTAGAGAAACATCAATATGCTCCTTCAAGACTTCTTTGATTTCATTGTAGTCTTCTAAATCGGTTTCTGTGAAATAGGTTTTCAATTCTTTAAAATAGTTTTCGATTAAATCCATAATTCATATCTCTACTCCTTTTTGTAAGTTATGTGGAAAATAATTAAATTAGACCATTGATTAAGTAAGTAGTTCCTTCTTTTTATAAAAAAAGACAAAGCGTCTTAATATTAAGTATTTAAACGATATAAAATACTTTATTTCATTATAACAATGAATACCAGTTTGGGCAATGGAATCTGTTTTGGATAAAGTCTATGTAGGAAGAAAAAATGAAAAATAAAAAAGGAGTACTTTATCATAAAGTGGCTCCCTTTAAACAAATTATTAAGCAGATAAATTAAATTGCCAACCAATCCCGAATTTATCTGTGACTTGACCATATTTTTCAGACCAAAAAGTTTTTTCTAAAGGCATAACAATCGTGCCACCTTCAGAAATTGCATTAAATTGAGCTGTCAGTTCTTCTTCATTAGTTGTATCAATTACAAGGGTAATATTGCTGCCTTGAGTAAACTCCATAAAATCAGGTACATCAGAGAACATCACTTTATTACCAGAAATTTCAAGACTTGCGTTCATAACTAGCTGTTTTGTTTCTGCATCCATTTCTGGAACTTCTGGACTAGGTGGCATATCGCCATAAGCCATTAAATCCGTACATGTTGTTTGGAAAACTTGCTCATAAAACTTGATTGCATCTCGTGCTTGCTTTTTATAGCTTAAATAAACTCCTAATGTCATAAGAAACCCCTCTTTTTTTATTTTTTTGTGAATAGTATCTTCCTAAATTATACCATCTATAAGAAAAAAACAGAAAAAATTCAGCTTATAAAATACAATGAATTGTCGCGTTATAAAAATTAAAAAATAAAATGAACGGGTCATTTAAAGTCCCAATCGGCTAAAAATGAACTGAAAAAATGTATTTTTTCACTTTTTTAGTTCATAATCGGGACAAAATGATGAGAAATGCAAAATTATTTGTCATCTTTATGGAAATTTTTGCATTATATTGTTACAATATGGAGGTAGATTCCTGAATTCTTTGTAAGCTGGAAATTAATTGTAAAATTAATGACTTTTTACTGGAATTTAAGTGATACGGATTAAACTATTTCATTAGGAGGAATAATTTTATGGCATTAGTATCAGCAACAGAAATGTTAAACAAAGCACGTGAAGGACAATACGCAGTTGGTGCATTCAATACAAACAATCTTGAGTGGACAAAAGCAATTTTAGTAGGAGCAGAAGCTGCTAAATCACCAGTACTGATCCAAACTTCAATGGGTGCAGCTAAATATATGGGTGGATACAAAGTTTGTTACGAATTAGTTAAAAATCTAATTGATTCAATGGGAATTACTGTTCCTGTTGCATTACATTTAGACCACGGTGACTATGAAGCTGCTTTAGAATGTATCGAAATTGGATACACTTCAGTTATGTTTGATGGTTCTCACTTACCATTTGAAGAAAACATGGAAAAAGCTAAAGATGTTATTGCTAAAGCTCACGCTAAAGGCGTTTCAGTTGAATGTGAAGTTGGTTCAATCGGCGGAGAAGAAGACGGAATTATCGGTTCTGGTGAATTAGCTGATCCTAAAGAATGTAAATTAATCGCTGATTTAGGCGTTGATTTCCTTGCTGCAGGTATTGGTAACATCCACGGTTCATACCCAGCTAACTGGACTGGACTAAGCTTTGAAACTTTATCAGCAATTGCTGATATCACTGGCGGACACCTACCATTAGTATTACACGGTGGATCAGGAATCCCAGTTGAACAAGTTAAAAAAGCTATTTCTCTTGGAGTATCAAAAATCAATGTAAATACTGAGTGTCAAGAAGTATTTGCTGCTGCAACTCGTAAATATATCGAAGAAGGAAAAGACCTACAAGGTAAAGGTTTTGACCCTCGTAAATTATTAGAACCAGGTACTACTGCTGTCACTGAATTAGTGAAACAACGTATCGAATGGTTTGGTTCAACTGGTAAAGCTTAATTTAAGCTTATCATGAGAATAGAAAAAGTGTCTAAGAATTTATTCTTAGGCACTTTTTTGTTATTACATGATTTTTCAAATTAAGCTAGACAATTGTTTCTCATTTACGTGACTCAAAAATAGTTCTAATGACGTTCTTTTTCTATCAAATTCAACCCTTTAAGTGCTTTGTTTCCAGCTTTTAATTCCTTCGCTGCCATCACCATTTTTGCTTGTGGCAATAATAAGATTGCTGTCCAAAGTCCCGCTTCTAAACGCCCTGTTTTGTCACCCGTTAGTGGATCTTTTCCAGTGAATAGACGGTAAACATCATACGCACCTGTTAATTCGCCTGTCATTGTGACAGCGGTCCTACCCATTTCCTTCAAATAAGCTTGCGATTGGGCATACATCAAATTATCCAATTATATCTAATGGGTGTAATCACTAAAGTGTCTTTTTTATTTAGTTTTCAATGTAACTTTCAGCATCATCAATAAAAAATGTTAATTTCAAGTCGGGATATTTTTTATCAAATTCTCTTAAACAAGAAATAAATTTCCTACTTTGTAATTTTTCAGAAACATCATCAAAAACTGAACTAATTAATAATACATCTTCCTTAGAACAATTCTTCAAATAATTGATAGTTTCATCTTCACTCATAGATAAAACATCGGTTAATTCTGTCCAACTTTTTTCAAGTCCGAAGTCGTCTTCTTCATTTATATTTCTTCGTTCCTCTAAATTTTTTTTAATTTTATTAGATATATTCATAATTTTTTCTCCTATTTAAAATAATTACTTACGGTTGTTTCATACCATCTGGAAAAATAGTTCCAATTTTTCCATCAGTTTTTATTAGGCCAACTCGTACACCTTTATACTCTCCAAAAATAACTTCCCCATCTTTAACACCTGTAAAATTTGGTTGGCTAGCAATATGTTGTCCTGCGCTCTCTATATCTTTAGTTGTCCAATTTTCTGGAAACCATGATTGCCCTGTACCAGTACGTTTAGATGGTGTTTTATGGTGTGGTACATTTCCGATTCTAACAACATTAGGATATGTTTTTTCAATATTTACTTCAAATCCATTTTCTTTTAGAAAATCAATGTTAGATTGACCATGTCCACCACCTTTCATTTTGGATACTTTTCCTGTAGAAGGATTGACAGTAAAATCTCCGACATCAGCATGTTTCAAACTTTGTTCTGGAATTTCAACCTTAGGAAATTTAGCCCCACTAACTTTCTCAAGCTTCCCAACATCCTCAAAATACCCAGCTTGATTCAACAGTTTCAATTCTTTTTCTGTCAAATTCAACCCTTTAAGAGCCTTATTTCCAGCTTTTAGTTCTTTCGCTGCCATCACCATTTTTGCTTGAGGTAATAACAAGATGGCTGTCCAAAGTCCAGCTTCTAAACGACTCGTTTTGTCACCCGTTAGCGGATCTTTTCCAGTGAATAGACGGTAAACATCATACGCACCACTTAATTCTCCAGTCATTGTGACAGCGGTCCTACCCATTTCTTTC